>CAZSDE010000090.1:0-2512 GCA_964605435.1 uncultured Akkermansia sp. | reverse complement strand
AGCCGTCCCGCCTCGGCTTCCGCCATGAGCAGCGCATCGGGCGCGGACGACCACAGAAAATAACTGAGACGCACCGCCAGTTCGCGGTCGCTCACTGGGCCCGGCTCACTTCCGGGAATGGCTTTCTCGGCCCGGTACAGAAAGGCAGGCGAAGTCAGAATTCTCGCCAGCACAAGCCGCACGGCTTCCTCATGCGGAAGATCGTCCTTTCTCAGCTGTGCGTAGACTCCACGCAGTCGATCCGATTCTCCCGGCTGCAGCGGACGCCTCCATGCCTGCGCCGCAAACCGTTCCAGCCATTCCACGTGCCGCGGTTCCGCTGCCTTCATGAGCGCACGGAATGCCTCGGCGCGCTTCCGGATCGGTTCCCGCAATGGTTCAAATGCCGATGGATCCGCATCCTGCGTCGCAAACTGCCAGAGCTGATCATAGGCATCGACCGACTGCAGGGCGTCCTGACTGACAAAATGCAGTTCCGCCCAGAGCCGGTCCAGTTCAGCCGCTTCGGCATCGGAAAGCATGAGGCTCCGCAGATGATGGTCCTCCCGATAGAAGAGGGTGAGCGTTACGACTTCGTCGACCGGAACAATCCGGGTGTAGCAAAGTGCCGCCGGAAAGAGATCCCGGAACCTCCCCATCGCTTCTGCATACCGCCGATGCCCCGGACTACCCGCCGCCGCCAGCACCGGCAGACCAGCCGCAGGTGCCGCCATGGCAGCCCCATCCACCGCCACCCGCATCTGCACGGTAGCCTCCGGCCCAGCCGAAGCATCCAGCGCCGCCGTCGTCACCAGTTCCGCCCCCTCCGCCAGCACCGCTGGAATCCGGAATTCCATGAACGCGAGGGCCCGCATCACCAGATCTGGATTTTCTGTCGTCCCACCCACGGGAATCGCTCCCGATGGCCCGGCCTCCGATGCGGCTTCCGCCAGAAACGACTGCACCAGCGGACCACCCGGAGCCAGCAACTGACGCCGCAGCTGCGCATCGGGTGAATCACCTTCCGGCGGCGGCCCGGCCAGCAGCGATTGCACCGCAGCCGCCAGTTCATTTCTCCCTTCACCGTCCGCAAAAAGCCAGCGCGATAGCAGGCTCCCCGCCGGAAGTTCCTGACCGGAAGCCGACACCGGCTCGGTGAAGAAATGCCAGATTCCTTCCTGCCCTCCCCGCCCGGGATGAGGATTGGCCACCGCAAGGGTATCCACCGTGTCAGCCACCACATCCCAAGGCGGACTTCCATCCGATGGCTCGATCTTCAGCGAAAACGCCGTCAGGTCACAGGTATGATCCCCGTCCCGCGGCTGAATCAGCAGGCACAGCAAATCACCCCGGCGGACCTCCATATCCCTCACAGGATCGGGCTGCACCAGTTTTCCTCCCTCGGTCAGGCCAGATCCCAGACGCCGACGGGCAGACGCCCGGCGATGCTCAAGCGCCCATGCCACTCCGTTGCCACAGTCGAGATGCGCATCCTGAAGCGACCACTGGACCGCCACGCGGCCGTCGGCAGGAGCGCGCCACGCTACTCCCGCGGAACGCTGCGGAGCCGGATGCATGGCCAGACTGCGCGGCCCCATGGTTCCCGGAATCCTCACGGTCTCCGCGGAAGGATTCGCAATCACACTGAGCGCATCAGCCCCGCCCCAGCCAGCTAGCTTCACTGTCCCGGCAGCAGCCTCCACCTTCGCCTTCATGAGTTCCGGTTCCGCCGCAGCAGTACCGGCCACTTGACGCCACGCTGCCAGCAAGCCGGGACGCAAGGCCTCCGTGTTCACCGGCACGATTCCAGCAATCGCCGCCAGATACGCCGACGCCGTCTCCGGAATCTCGCGCTGCGCACGATCCAGCGCTGCCATGGCCCCACCAATCCCGCGCAGCGGCAGGTCCGCCCGCCCCGGTGCCACCAGCCGCGGATTCCGCCAGACCGCCACATCTTCATCAGACCCATCCCCGGCATCGTTCACCTCGAGTCGTACGGTCACCATGCCATCGGCATCGGGCGCAGGCAGCTTGAGCCGGATCTCCTGAGAGGAAAGCAGCGGATCGACCGGAACCTGCCATGCAGGCGGACCATCCCGCTTTCCTATGTGCCCTACCGTCGTGAACTTCCAGAGGGACTGCTGCCACGGTGCCACAAGGGCGGCCAGCGCCACCCCGTCACCTGCCTTCGCTTCGCGGAACTTCGTACGCAGTTCCCTCAGCAGAGGCGAACCATCATCGCCTCGCAGCAGTTCCAGCAAAGTCAGCAGATACTTCGGACTGAGCCCGGCCAACTGCGCCAGCTTCGCCACCATGAGGGGATCGCCGGACTGATCCCGCAGCGCCACGCAGGCTTCCAGATAGCGGTCAAGCGGCAGACGCCCTCCGCCATTGGTCTCGAACTGAATCCCCTGAAGATTCACCTGGGTCCCGCCGGCCTCGGCACAGTAGCGTCCATAGAATCCACGGATTGCTGCGAGCTTTTCCCCAGTCCAATCGCGCGCCGTCACCTGAGGCGAAAATGCAAGGCCGT
>CAZSDE010000089.1:2096-9729 GCA_964605435.1 uncultured Akkermansia sp. | reverse complement strand
TCATGGACGGCATGAGCATCATCGGCGACCTCTTCGGCGCAGGCAAAATGTTCCTCCCCCAGGTCGTCAAAAGCGCCCGTGTCATGAAGAAAAGCGTCGCATGGCTCGAACCCTTCATGAAGGCAGAAAAGGAACGCACTCAGAAGATCGCCGCCCTCACCGAAGACGCCATCCGCCAGGAACCATCCGGCTCCGTCACCCTCGCCCCCGGCTTCACCTACACCCCATACGATGGCCTCAGCGACGCCGAACGCGCCCTCGAACGCTCCTTCGCCGCGGAACTCGCCGCCGACCTCGCCGCGACCGCGGAAAAATACACCTCGCGCTTCGGAAAAATCCTCGACCGCAATAACGCCCAGGAACTCTCCGCCGCCTACGCCGAAAACCGCGAGTCACGCCAGCAATGGAGCGTCGCCACCCTCGAACCAGCCGGCGCCTTCATCGACTGGCTGTTCGCCCGCATCATCTCCTCCGCCCAACCCGGCGACGTCGTCATCTTCAATGCCGGAGGCCAGGGCAGCGGCAAGACCACCGCGACCGGGAACCCCAGGGTCGAGCAGAATGCCATCGCCATCATGGATGGGACCCTGCAGAACTTCACACGAAGCCGGAACCACCTGCTCATGGCCTTCGAAGCCCAATGTGCCGTAGCAATCCGCTTCATCTACTGCTCATGGCCCCAGGCCGTCCGCAACATGGTCCATCGCGCCACGCACGGCACCGGCCGGGTGGTGCCGCTGCCCCGCGCGGCCCGCGGACATTTCACATCGGCCCGCTCAACCCTCCTCCTCGTCGAGGAATTCTCCAGCCGTCCCGACTTCGATATCCACGTGGTCGACAATTCGGTCCACGGCCGCCCGGCATCATGCAACCTCGCATGGCTCCATCACCACCTCCATCCTTCCCTTGAAGAACTCATCACCACCGGAAACCATGAACTCCATGAAATCTTCCAATCCCAATCCGGAGATGCCGCCGCTGACAGGCTCATGGCGCTCTTTCTCTCCGAACCTCACGCCCGCCGTGGCAGAGAAATTCCGGGAGATCGAGGAGGGGACCATGGAGGCACTCAAGGAAGCCGGAGCGGCCTCGGCACGCCTCCAGGAAGCCCCGCCGGAGCCCCCCCCGCTGCCGAGACCCTGACCACCCCGCGCCCAGCGGAGGCCGCCGGACGGACCATCGTCCTCGCCACGGTCAAAGGCGACGTGCACGACATCGGCAAGAACATCGTCGGCATCGTCCTCGCCTGCAATAACTTCGAGGTCATCGACATGGGCGTCATGGTGCCCTGCGCACGGATCCTCGAGAAGGCCCGCGAGGTGAATGCCGACCTCATCGGCCTCTCCGGACTCATCACCCCAAGCCTCGACGAAATGATGCACGTGGCCTCGGAAATGGAACGCCTCGGCATCCGCACCCCGCTCCTCATCGGCGGAGCCACCACCAGCGCCGCCCACACCGCCATCAAAATCGCCCCTCGCTACTCAGGCCCGGTCATCCACGTGCTCGATGCCTCCCGCAGCGTCCCCGTGGCCACCGCCCTCCTCAGCGACAACCAGCGCAGCGAATTCGTCCGCAGCAACGAGGAACGCCACGGCAAACTCCGCAGCCAGTTCGCCAACCGCCAGAAGAAACCCACCCTCTCCCTCGCCGAGGCCCGCAGCCACGCCGTCGCCACGGACTGGTCAGCCTACACGCCCCCAGTCCCCGAATTCCTCGGCACCCGCGTCATCCGCGACCAGTCGCTCCGCGAACTCGCCACCTACATCGACTGGACTCCCTTCTTCCATTCATGGGAACTCCGCGGCGTCTGGCTCTACGGCGAAAACCGATTCAAATGCTCGGACCCCGCCGCCGCAGAACAGGCCATGAAACTCCACAGCGATGCCCTCGCATGGCTGGAACGCATCATCACCGAAAAACGCTGCACCGCCCGCGGCATCTTCGGATTCTTCCCGGCCAACCGCCGCGGCGACGACATCGATGTCTTCACGGATGATTCCCGCACCACCCGCCGCTGCACCTTCCATACTCTCCGCCAGCAGATCGCCAAATCAGGCAGCAGCGACGGCAAAGCCAATGAAGCCCTCGCCGATTACATCGCTCCAGACGGACGCGACTACCTCGGCGGCTTCGTCGTCGGCATCCACGGAGCAGATGAATTCGCCGAGGAACTCAAGCAGCAGAACGACGACTACGGAGCCATCATGGTCAAAGCCATCGCCGACCGCTTCGCCGAGGCCTTCGCAGAACTCCTCCACCACCGCGCCCGCGTCGCATGGGGCTACGAACGCCCCAACGAGTTCAATCACGAACAGCTCATCCGCGAAAAATACCGCGGCATCCGCCCCGCCCCCGGCTACCCGGCCCAGCCGGACCACACCGAGAAAACCATCCTCTTCGACCTCCTCGACGCCACCAGCCAGACCGGTGTCTCCCTCACCGAAAGCATGGCCATGCACCCCGGAGCCGCCGTCAGCGGCCTCTACTTCAGCCACCCGGAAAGCCACTACTTCATGATCTCCGACCTCCAGAAGGATCAGATCGAAGACTACGCCGAACGCAAAAACATGCCCGTCAGCGAAGTCGAACGCTGGCTTTCCCCATGGCTCGGCTACTGAGCGCGGTCACCAGCTGCAGCAATCCTCGGAACGGCCCTCCTGCAGCCCCCGGCGGCTGAATTCAGACAAGGAACTGCCGCACGGTTTCGAGCAGGGCAAAGTAATGCCGCGTGTTGCAGCCACGCCGCAGACGTTCCTTCACCAGATCTGCCGGCGTATCGCAGGCACAGGGAGTCAGGGTCGCCGGGCGGCGCTGCCCGCCCGATTCCGCAGACCCTTCAATGAAGCCACTGCCCGGTGCCCGCTGCAGCGTCACCGCAAGATCCGATGCGCTCAGCTCGACCTTCGCAATGGCACAGCCATCCGGACACTGCCGGAAGCGCAGACTCACGGGCCGCCCGCCATCACTCAGCGCAAATCCCGCCGCGGCATCCCCTCCCGTCACACTCCAGCCCGCCCGCTCGCAGACCCACGCCGCCAGCATGCGGGCCGCCAAACCATGCCCGGGTCCATGCGTGATCTCCAGCACATCCATCCGCGGCAGCGCCGCCAGCGTCTCGGGATCATCAAAACTCGCCGCCACCGCCATCCGGTACGGCAAAACCCGCGTCCACGAGAGATCGTTCACGGAAAACCCCCGGTTCGCAGACCGCCACGATTCCTCCAGGACCGCAAACTCCCGCAGCGGATCAGCCCACGCACTGCTGTCAATCACCAGCCGGTCAATCTCGGCATACAAATGCGGTTCCCACCGCGGCGAAAAATGCCCCTGCCACCAGAAGGTCAGCGGAAGATCGCTGTCAACATGCGCAAAAAGCGTACTCGGCAGCAGCTGCGGACCGCTCCCGCTGATCAGAAACGCAATCTGCTCGGAACAGACACTCTTCCGCCCGCCCGCCGCCACCTGGCAATGCGCCGTGATCCATGCCCGGACTTCCCCCGGTCCCTCATGATGCCGCACCGCCAGCAGAATCGCCCGGCAGGCATGCTCCCTCGTCACTTCCCGGATCAGTTCCGTATTCGCCGCCAGACTGTCCGGATCCTCGCTGCAGATCGCAAAATTCATCGCGGAAGCCCGCGTCACCGCTTCGTTCGATTCCCACAGCTGCCGCAGACTGCGGCCCACCGCCGCCAGCGGCACTTCGCTGCCCAGTCCCATGCCGGAAAGATCTGCTGATGCACGCGCTTCCATGGCCATTCCGCTTCAAAGCCTCCGCCACGATCGGCCATCCGCCGCCAGGAGCGCATCAGCCTCCGGAGGTCCCCACGTGCCCGCAGGATAAAAACACATCGGCGGCGGATTGGCCGCAGCATGCCACGCCTGCTCGATCTGATCCACATACCGCCACGCCCATTCCACTTCATCCCGCCGCGCAAACAGAGTCGCATCCCCGCTCATCGCATCAAGCAACAGCCGCTCATACGCCTCAGGACTCGCCTTCCCAAAACTCGTGCTGTAATGAAAGTCCATCTTCACCTGCTCCATGCGCACCGCCGGACCGGGAATCTTCGACTGAATCCGCAGCGAAATCCCTTCGTCCGGCTGAATCCGGATCACGAGCACGTTGCCGGATTCCTCCCCCGCCGCCCGGTTGAAAAGCACATGCGGCGGCTTCCGGAAATGCACGCTGATCTCCGTCGCCTTCTTGGGAAGCTGCTTGCCCACCCGCAGATAGAACGGCACCCCCTGCCAGCGCCAGTTGTCGATCTGAATACGGACCGCCACGTAGGCCTCGGTCATGGATTCAGGCGCAATCCGGTCTTCCTCCCGGTAACCGGGAACCGCACGGCCACCGGACGTCCCGGCCGTGTACTGCGCCCGCACCACATGCCTCCCCACATCGTCCGCATCCGCAAACGGCCGCAGCGACTTCAGCACTTTCACCTTCTCATCACGGATCCCATCCGCCGTCAGATCAGCCGGAGGCTCCATCGCCGTCAGCATCACCAGCTGCAGCAGATGATTCTGCACCATGTCCCGCAGGCAGCCGGCCTTGTCGTAATACCCACCACGCCCGCCTTCCATCCCGAGATTCTCGGCGCAGGTGATCTGCACATGGTCAATGCAGCGGTTGTTCCAGAGCGGCTCGAACAAGGCATTGCCAAACCGCAGCACCATCAGATTCTGCGCGGTCTCCTTCCCCAGATAGTGATCAATCCGGTACGTGTCCCGTTCCTCGAAGGTCCCGCTCACCGCCGCATTGAGAGCCTGCGCCGACGCCAGATCAGTCCCGAAGGGCTTCTCAATGACAACCCGCGCCCAGCGCCCCGGCTTCGCCTCGTTCAAACCGGCCGCCGCCAGCCCCCGCAGCACCACGGGAAAATATTCAGGAGCCACGGAAAGATAAAAGAGCCGGTTCCCTCCCGCACCAGCCGCATCCAGTTCATCAAGGAATCTCGCGAGCGCATCGTACCCTTCCTGCTCCTCAAACTCGCTCCGGTGATAGAAGATCCGCTCGCGGAAACTCGCCCAGAGACGGTCGTCATGACCGGACCGCGATACCTTCCGGTTCATCACCTCAAGTTCATCACGGAAACTCTCATGCGTCTTCTCCCGGCGCGCAAATCCCACCACCCGCAGCGTCGGCGGCAATTCCCCATCCGCCGCAATGTTGTACAGCGCCGGGATCAGCTTGCGCCCAGTCAGGTCGCCGCTGGCCCCGAAAATCACCACAGTGCACGATTCCGGACGGGTCCGGGTGGCAAGGTCTTCACGGAAAGGATTCGTCGCTTCCAAGGGGGAGACAAGTCTGGTTTGAAATGACGGGCGCTCACGGAAAGCCACCCTGCGGAACCGCACGTTCCTTCATGCTACCGCCCCGCACCGCAAGCGTCATTCCACTGCCCCCGCAGTCCCCGTGACTGTCTCCCCCGCACTCCCGGTGGACGGCAAGACCAACCGGCTCCCATCGGCAAAGTCACTCAGTTCAGCCCCGCCCGGCCAAAGCCGCAGGACCACAGCCCCGCTGCGTCCCTGATCGAACTCCTGCATCCCACACGCCGCCACTCTCCGCTGCCATTCGGGCGGAGGATCCTCGGACGGAGGAAAATGACCACGGTGCACCACCACCACCCGCGCTCCACTGGCCGCGAGCGTCTCGGGAAGGCCGGAATGATCGCTCCCATGCCAGCCCTTCACCATGACATCGCTCCGCAGATCCACCCCGGCTTCGCTCAGCTGCTTCTCCGCAGCAAACCCCGCGTCGCCCAACAGCAGCACCCGCACCCCGTACGCCTCCAGCATGAACACGGCACAGCGGTCATCGGCCACCCCAGCCTCCCATCCTTCCGGCGGAAACAGCACCCGCAGCACCACGCCCTCATCCAGTTCATGCGCTGTACCAGCCCGCAGCTCCTCCCCGCCATCCCCACCAAGCACCCGCCCCACCCCAAACGCCCCCCGCACCAGCTCCGCCGCCCCCGCATGATCACTGTCCCCATGCGTCAAAACCATCCCCGCCAGCCGGTTGACCGCTCCCATCTCCAGATGCGGCTGCACCGACCGCCGGAAATGACGCCGCCCACCACAGTCAATCAGCCAGTGCCGCCCGGAAGGCGTGTCCACATGAATGGCACTGCCTCCCTGATCGAGTGCCAGCACGGTCACCTCACAAACCGACCCTCGCCACAGCCGCGAGGGATCGACCCGGAAATGCCCACCCGGCACCGACGCAAAGAATTTCGCACTGCCAATGCCCACAGCCGCCAGAAGCCAGTTGGCATGATTGAGCGACGCCGTCAGCAGCGGCCACTGCAGCGCCGCTGCCGCCATCGCCATGCAGGCCACCACCAGAATGCAGAGCGACAGCACCACCAGAACGAGATTCGCCACCAGACCCACGGGCGTCACCATCCGGAAATACCCGATCATGAGCGGAGCCGACCCCAGCGTCGAAGCCACGGAAATGCTGAGCGATTCCGCCACCTTCCGCCGCAGCCAGAACCATGCTTCCTGCCGCGCCGTATAGAGTTCCTTCGGCAGAAACGGATCAGGTTCGTGCAGCGGAGCCAGCAGCCGCAGCACGGGTCGATGCAGCAGGGCCAGCGCCAGCAGCACCCCGAACGACAGCGTGAAGCCGGGCTGAAACAGATACGATGGCTGCACCGCCAGCAGTACCAGCGCCGCCCCGCCCAGCCCGTTGAGCAGGTTTCCCTCGCGGTTCCACAACGGTCCCGCCATCACCATCGCCGCCATCAGCGCAGCCCGCCACGCACTCGCCCGCAGCCCGGTAATGTACACATAGAAAAAGACCAGCGGAAGCGTCAGCGCCACCACCAGACCACGCCGCAGCCCAAACAGCCGCAGCACATTCCAGAGAATCACCGCAAACATGCCGACGTGCAGCCCGCTCACCGCAAACACATGCATGGTTCCACTGCCGACAAAGGCAGCCTCCACCTCGGGCGGCGTCTTCTCCCGCGTCCCCAGTACCATCGCCCGCACCGTAGCCGCCCGCTCGGGATCATCGCCGATATCAAAGGTCACCGCCTCCCCAATCCACTCACGCATCCCCAGCGCCGACGCCATGAGCCACGTCCCATGCCCGGAGGAACTCCGTTCCCAGCGGCCGATCCGCCCGTCGACCTCCAGTTCGCCACTGAACCCCAGCCTCCGCAGATACGCCGCAAAATCGAATTCACCCGGATTCCGCGGAACCGCCGGCCGCCGCAGCTGCCCCATCCCCACCACCCGGTCCCCATAGCAAGGTGCCGCAGCAACGCCGCTCAACCGCACCTGGAGCCTCTCGCCCCGCACTTCCCAGCGGCCCCGCCCCGCCACCGTCAGTTCCTCAAGCCGAAGCGGCAGCACCCATCCACCCCACGCAGCGGGCTCGGGACCATCCACCACCAGCCCGCGGAATTCCACCGCCATGGACATCCCCGCAGCCAGTTCCGACTCCAGCCGATCCCTCAGCGGATCCCAATCCGACGCCAGATGCGCAAACCCAAAGACCGAGTGGTCGTAACTGACGTGCGCAGGACCATGCCCATCTCGATGAAGAAGGCGGTTGAGAAGAAAAAGGAGAAGAAGATTGAGCTCACGCAGGACCAGATGGACATGAAGAAGTACG
>CAZSDE010000089.1:0-2086 GCA_964605435.1 uncultured Akkermansia sp. | reverse complement strand
GCAAACCCAAAGACCCCCCCAGTCGCCAGCCCCACCAGCAGCCCGGCAACCCGCACAACCCCCGCCACCATGAACAGGACCGCAGCCCCCAGCCACCACCACAAACCACCACGCCACCAGTCTGCCAGCAGAATTCCCCCGCACGCCGCAAATGCCAGCACCAGCAAGGGCCGACTCCCCATCCGGCACCAGCGGAACACTCCATTCACAGCGGGGGTCGGTTCCGCGACAGAAACTCCGCCTCGTCAATCTCCCGCAGACGATGCGTCGCATTCGACGCATGCCGACTCCCCGGAAACTCCAACTGCACGCGCTGCAGCAGTTCCCTCGCCCGCCCGGGATTCTTCCGCACCGTCGCCTCCAGATCCGCCAGCCTCATCAGAAAGAAACACCGGTCATCCTCCGGCCAGGTTCCCCCCATCGCTTCCTCCAGCACCGCCACCGCCCCCTCCACATCGCCCAGCCGGTCCTGATGAATCCGCACCATCTCGGCCACCGCCATGCGCTCGCCCGGCGTCTCCTCAAGAACCTTCCGGTACGCCGCCAGCGCCTTCCCATATTCCCCCTGCGCCACCAGCGCCGCCGCCTTCTGCATCGGTGTCTGCTCGCCCGCATCCGGATGCGAATAAAAACTCTCCGCCACCCGCTCGCCAATCGCCGGCACGATCCACTTCAGCACAATCACCCCGCCAGTCACCGCAATGAAGATCAGATAGGTAAACAGCGTCACCTGATTCCGGTAACGCCCAGCCGGCAGCACCACCTGCCCGCCCCCCCCAGCCTCCACCCCGCTGCTCTCGGAATAAACCGGCAGATCAGGCTTCTTCGCCTCGTCAACCGCCAGCACCACCAAGGCAGCCAGCATCAGCACCACAGCTCCACGGATCAGAATCGCATTCATTGATTTGCGGCATAGGTTTATTCGCGGTAAATCTGTCAGATTCCCCCGCCGCTGGCAATCACATTCCTCACCCCCTCTCCGGCCCCACAGATGCGGACGGGACCGGACTTGCATGGCCCCGCCCACCGCACCGTAGTGTGCCGAAGATTCATTGCCACCCCATGAAATTGAGCCTCTCTGCCCTCTGCTGCGCCGCCACCATGACCCTCATTTCCGCCGACGACAAAGCGGCTGGCTGGACCGACCTCTTCAATGGCAAGGACCTCGCCGGATGGACCGACGCCGGCGGCGGCACCACCAAATGGACAGTCGCCGACGGTGCCATGACCGGCCAGAAGGGCAGCGGCGACATCTGGACCAAGGCCCGCTGGGGCGATTTCGTGCTCGAACTGGAATTCAAAACCACCGGCAACAGCGGCGTCTTCTTCCGCACGGACAACCCGAAGGACAATGTCCAGACTGGCATCGAAATCCAAGTCGAAAACCCCGGCGGCCCGGACAAACACAGCGTCGGTGCCATCTACGATCTCGTCCCGCCCACCAAAAACAATGCCCGCCGCGACGAATGGAATCAATACGTCATCACCGCCCGCGGACCAATCATCACGGTGGAACTCAATGGCAAGAAGATCAATGAAATGAACCTCGACCAGTGGACCACCGCCGGAAAGAATCCGGACGGATCGGACAACAAATACCGCACCGCCCTCAAGAACTTCAAACGCGAGGGCCACATCGGCTTCCAGGACCACGGCCACAAGGTCTGGTACCGGAACGTCCGCATCCGCCCACTGCCCTGATCCGCCGCCACCCCGCCGTCAGACCCAGAGGTGCCCGGCCACACTGTCGGCCACAAACCTCCCGCCCGGCGTGAGGAGAAGTCGCCCCGCCCGCACCTCGGTCAGACCTCCCTCATTGGTCTCCGCTACCCTTCCGGCATCGGGCAGCAGCGCCAGATCAACCCCGCGGCTCGTCCGCAGCTCCAGGGCGATCCGCTCGCAGGCCCACGCGGCATCATCAATCTCTTCTTCGCTGCCCGCCTGCCGCACGGACTCCCCCGCAAGGGCCCGCTGCATGTACAGCACCGTGTTCTCAAGATTCTTCCAGCGCCGGCGCCTCACCGTCGAGACCGCCCCCGGACCAATCCCAAGGTAGTCGGCCCCCGCCCAGTAGGCCGCATTGTGA
>CAZSDE010000088.1:1496-9739 GCA_964605435.1 uncultured Akkermansia sp. | reverse complement strand
TGGCCTCCGCTGGCTGGTTTCACTTCATGGATTGCGGCGATCCCGGGGCTCCTGCTGGGCGGCTGGCTGGTCTGGCTCAGTCTCCGCTTTGTGAGGAATCCCGACCGCACGGCGGCCCGCCGGCTCTTTCTGGCAACCCTGCTCTACCTCCCGGGCATGCTCGCGGTCGTCCTTTGCTGCGCCCGGAACTGAACGGCAGCCGTCCTTCTCCTGAAACGTCATGGAACCACCCACCCCGGACACGCCCCCTCCATCAAGACGCACCGCCGTCGCCATCTGCCTCGTCCTCATGGCACTCGGCACAGTGGTGTGGTTCAATTACTACCTCAAGGTCCGCCAGGATCTCATGAAGGGCCGGCTCCCCAAAAAGCAGTCCGTTGAAAAGGACCCGGGCTTCTTCATTGATGCCAAGGGCCGCGAACGGCGCCTCGAGGAGATCAAAGGCAAGGTCATTGTCCTTTCCTACGTCTACACGACCTGCCCCAGCGGCTGCGCAGGCGTCGCCGATGCGATGAAGCGCCTCCAGGATGAATTCGGAAGCGATCCCCGCTTCCAGCTCGTTTCCGTCAGTCTCTACCCGGAACACGACCGCCCGGAACTGCTCCGCTCGTGGACCGAAACCAAGGGATTCTCAGGGGACAACTGGTGGTTCCTGACCACGAAGAACGGAACTCCAGAGGAAGGCGATGCCCTCCGCAAATGGATGATGACCACCTTCAAAATCTCCGTGAAACGAAAACCGGAGGACAAGATCCGCGAGAACCCCGCCGACGTCTGGGATCACTCGCTCGTCATGGTCATGATCGATCACCGGGGAGCCGTCCGTACGCCCACGGATAATGACTACTTCTGGTATCCCTTCCATCCGGCCTTTGATGACTCATGGTATCCGCGGCCCATCACCGAGGATGTCCGCAAGGTGCTCGAGGAAGCCGCCCGCGGCGAATGACAAAACGTTGCCCGCCATGACCAGCCTCCCGCTCATCAACGCCTGTCTGAATTCCCTCGCCACCGTCTTCCTGCTGGCAGGGTGGTTCTTCATCCGCCGCGGTCAGCGCGGGCAGCATGCCCGCTGCATGATCGGAGCCCTTGCCGCCTCAGCCGCCTTTCTCGTCTGTTACCTCGGATGGCATGGCTGGCTCGTCCAGCACACCGGCAAGGGGCATGTTCCTTTCACTGCGCAAGGCCCTGTCCGGACCGTCTACTTCACGATACTGTTCACTCACCTCATCGGCAGCTTTGCGATCGTCGCCCTCGTGCCCATGACTGTGGCCCGCGCCGCCCGCAGGCAATTCGAACGGCACCGGGCCATCGCCCGCTGGACGCTGCCCATCTGGCTATACGTCTCCATCACAGGCGTGATCGTCTACCTCATGAACTACCGGTTCTTCCCTTCCTCGGAATGGGAAAAAATCCGCGCCATCGGCCAGCAGGAACAGATGGCAGGCTGAGTCCGCCCGCCGCAGCCGACTTTAGCCGGCGGTTGCCGCGGGCATCACAGCCCAACCGATTGCCTGACCTTGCCGGCCAGCTCGTGGAACGCGCCGCTCACGGCGTTCACGCCGGCGGGCTGCAGGGCCACGGGATGCCCGCTGTCTCCGCCCTCCCGGGTCGGTACGTCGATGGGAATCTGCGCGAGCAGCGGAACGCCGAGCCTCTGCGCTTCCTTCTCGCCACCGCCCGACCCGAAGATCTCATAGCGCTTCCCATCGGAAGGACACAGGAAGTAACTCATGTTCTCCACGATACCCAGCACCGGTACATTGACCTTCGCAAACATGGAGGCTGCCTTGCGGGCATCAATGAGCGCTACCTCCTGCGGCGTGGTCACTACGATCGCCCCGTCCACCGCCACGGTCTGCACAATCGTCAGCTGAATATCGCCCGTGCCCGGCGGCAGATCGAGCACCAGTACATCAAGGTCCCCCCATGCCGTCTGCCTCAGAAACTGCTGCACATAACGCGTCGCCAGCGGACCCCGCACAATCACCGGCGAAGCATCGCTCAGCAGAAAGGCCATCGACATCAGCTTGAGCCCGTGCGCTTCAATCGGAATGATCTCGTTCTGCTCGGTCGCCATCGGCTGTTCGTCGGTCCCGAACATGAGACCCACGCTCGGCCCATAAAGGTCGCAGTCGCAAAGCCCGACCCGCAGTCCCGCCGCCTTGAGGGCCACTGCCAGATTGCTGGCCACGGTTGATTTGCCGACGCCCCCCTTGCCGCTGGCCACGGCGACGATCTTCCGGATGCCCGGAATGCTGCTCTTGCCGACGCCGGCCGCGGCCTCCGGTTCCCGGATGTCGAAATCGAGCGAAACCTTCCCCACTCCCGGGATCTCCGCGAGCGCCCTCGTGGCGGCTTCATGAATCTGCCGCGGCACGTTTGCGTCCCGCGTCGCCATCTCAATCCGAACCCGCACGTCCGCTCCCTCGATGCGCACATCCTTCACCAGCCCGAACGCCACGATGTCCCGGCTGAATCCAGGCCATTTCACGGTGCGCAGAGCATCAACGACAGCAGCTTCGGTAATCATGAGAGTCACGAGAAACGCACCGCGTCCCCGTTTGGCAACCAGGGAATCGCAAGCAGTGCGTCGCGACGGCCCTGGCGCTTGCGCGCGCCCCACCCGCACCGCCGGAAACCGTATCCCATAGCCCCCGCAGCGCGATTTTTCAGTAAATTCCCGCTAAACCGCGTCTGCGGAAACCGTTCGTTCTAATAGCAACCTCCGGCCCGCGTGCCGTCCCTCCGAACGATCCATCCATGAAAGCGCTTTTTCTCAGCCTCCCGGCTCTGCTGACGACCCTGCCGGCTACCGCCGAAGTCCAGTTCAACCGGGATATCCGCCCGCTCCTCTCGGAGAACTGCCTTCAGTGCCACGGGCCGGACCCGGGCTCCCGCAAAGCCGGCCTGCGGCTTGATACCAAAGAGGGCTTCTTCGAGAAAACCGAAGACCGCGGCCCCACCGTGGTTGCCGGAAAACCGGACGAAAGCCCCCTCTTCCAGCGCCTCATCACCACGGATCCGGACGACCTCATGCCGCCACCGGAATCGCACAAGGAACTGAAACCGGAACAGAAGGAACTCATCCGGCAGTGGATCACAGAAGGAGCCTCGTGGCAGCCTCACTGGGCCTTCCTCAAACCCGAACGCCCGCCAGTACCGACTCCGGCGGCCGCCCCCCAGCCCGTCCGGAATCCGATCGATTCCTTCGTCTTTGCTAAGCTCCAGGAAAAGGGCCTCCAGCCTGCCAGGGAAGCCGACCGCGCTACCCTCGCCCGCCGCCTCTCGCTCGACCTCATCGGTCTGCCGCCTGCGCCCGAGGACGTAGTTGCCTTCGCCGCCGACCAATCACCGGATTACTACGAGAAGTACGTTCAGAAACTGATGGCCTCGCCCCACTACGGGGAACACCGGGGCCGCTACTGGCTCGATGCTGCCCGCTACGGCGATACTCATGGCCTCCACTTCGACAACTACCGGGAAATGTGGCCATATCGCGATTGGGTGATCGCGGCCTTCAACCGCAACCTGCCGTTCGACCAGTTCACAACGGAACAAATCGCGGGCGACCTCCTCCCGCAGCCCACGCTCGACCAGCAGGTAGCCACGGGTTTCCACCGCTGCAACATCACCACCAACGAAGGCGGCACCATCGTCGAGGAAAACCTCGCCAATTACGCCCGCGACCGCGTCGAAACCACTTCGTGGGTCTGGCTCGGGCTGACAGCAAACTGCGCTGTCTGCCACGACCACAAATTCGATCCGCTCTCCACGAAGGATTTCTATTCCATGGAAGCCTATTTCCGGAATACGACCCAGCCCGGCCTCGATGGCAACGTCAAGGATTCCTCGCCGGCCATCATCGTGCCGCAGACGGAAGAGGACCGGAACCGCTGGGCGGCCATTCCCGGAGAAATCGGGGCCAAACAGCAGTCGATCGCCCGCCGCCGCGAAGAAGCGAAGCGAGCCTTCGATGGCTGGCTCGCTTCTGCGAGGGCCGCCGATCTCGGCGACGGCGTCCGTTCCGAAGGACTGATCGCCCACGCCCCGCTCACGGAAGGCGTCGGCGATGAAATCGGAGCCATCTGCGGTCAGCCCATGCGCTTCAAGGCCACCGGCCCGGTCGCATGGAAACCGGATGGCCGCATCGGTCCTGCCCCGGTGCTCAATGCCGCCACCACCTTCGATCTCGGCAACCAGGGCGACTTCGAAAAGGATCAGGCCTTCAGCTACGGCGCATGGGTGCGCGCGGCCGGCAACAATGCCTACGCCAGCATGCTCGCCCGCATGGACGAGGGCAACAACTACCGCGGCTGGGACCTCTGGCAGAATGGCGACCGCTTCGCCGTGCATCTTGTGAACGCATGGCCCGGCAACGCCATCAAGGTCCAGACCCGACCGCCCACCGTCAAACCCGGCGAATGGCAGCACTTCTTCATGACTTATGACGGATCCGGCAAGGCCGGCGGCATCCGTCTCTTCATCAATGGACGCCAGGTCGAGACCCGTGTCGAGGCTGACACTCTCACGGAGTCCATCCGGACCACCGTCCCGCTGAAGATCGGTCAGCGCAGCGCCGGACAGTTCTTCGAAGGAGGAAGTGTCCAGGACGTGCGCGTCTACGCCCGCCGTCTCGAAGCCGCGGAAGTGGAATCGCTGCACAATACCGGACCTCTGCGGGCCATGCTCGCCATCGATCCCGGAAAGCGCACTCCAGAACAGCAGCAGGCCCTCTACGATTTCTACCTCTCGACCATGGACGCTCCGTCGCAGCAGCTGCGCACGGAACTCGCCGGTCTTGAACAGGAACGGGACGCCATCCGCGAACGCAGCCCGGTGACCCACATCCAGGAGGAAAAGCGCGACAGCGCCCCCATGGCACACATCCTCTTCCGCGGGAATTATGATCAGCCCCGCGAAAAGGTGGAGCCCGCCGTCTTCTCCGCCCTCCACCCGCTGCCGGACGGAGCACCCAAAAACCGCCTCGGCCTCGCCCAGTGGCTCAACTCCCCGGAAAATCCCCTGACGGCCCGCGTCACCGTCAACCGCTTCTGGCAGGAACTGTTCGGAACCGGCATCGTGAAGACGGCCGAGGATTTCGGTATCGTGGGCGACCCTCCCAGCAACCAGGCCTTGCTCGACTGGCTGGCGGTGGAATTCCGCGAGAATGGCTGGGACATCCGCAAGCTCCTCATGACCATCGTGACTTCCTCGGTCTACCGGCAGGAAGCGGTCACCACGCCGGAGAAACTCGAAAAGGACCGCGATAACCGCCTCCTCAGCCGCGGTCCGCGCTTCCGCATGGATGCCGAAGTCATCCGCGACAGCGCCCTCGCCGCCAGCGGTCTCCTCGTTCCGAAAATCGGTGGCCCCAGCGTCAAGCCTTACCAGCCGGAAGGCATCTGGGACAAGGTTGGCATGATCGAAGGCAACACCCGCATCTATCAGCAGGATAAGGGCGAGAACCTCTACCGCCGCAGCCTCTACTCGTTCTGGAAACGGATGGCCCCGCCGGCCAGTCTCGAAATCTTCAATGCTCCGGCCCGTGAGATTTCCTGCCTGCGCCGCGAACGCACCAACACGCCGCTCCAGGCCCTCGCTGCCCTCAACGATGTGCAGCTGCTTGAGGCCGCCCGCGTCCTCTCGGAAAAGGCCATGCGGGAGGCGGGAGCATCATTCGAGGAAACCCTCGGCTACGTCACCGCCCGCGTGCTTTCCCGCTGCCTCAGCCCGGAGGAAACCGCCATCGTCCGCCAGACACACGACGCTGCCCTCGCTTCGTTCCGGGAACGCCCGGAAGACGCTGCGAAGTTCATCCGTCAGGGAGAGACGGTGCCGGATGCGAAGCTCGATCCCGCCCAGTTGGCCGCATGGCTCACGGTCGCCAATCAGATCATGAATCTCGACGAAGCCCTCAACAAGTAAACCCTCTGCACACCATGAGTCTCCTCGAGGAATTCCACCGCAATCAAACCCGCCGCCGCTTTTTCGAACGCGGACGTCACCTGCTCGGCGGTGCCGCGCTTTCTTCTCTGCTCGGCGAAAGTCTGCGCGCCAGCCTCGGTGCCGCCGAAGTCTCCGGCTCTGCCCTGCCGCACTTTGCGCCGAAGGCAAAACGCGTCATCTACCTGCACATGGTCGGCGGACCCTCCCAGATGGACCTCTGGGACTATAAGCCGGAAATGGAAAAGTGGTACGACAAGGACCTCCCGGATTCCATCCGAGGCGGCCAGCGGCTCACCACCATGACCAGCGGCCAGTCCCGCTTCCCTATCGCCCCCTCGAAGTACAAGTTCAGCCAGGCTGGCAAAAGCGGGCTCTGGATGAATACGGAACTGCTCCCGTACACCTCGAAAGTGGCCGACGACCTCTGTGTGATCCGCTCCATGCACACGGAGGCCATCAATCACGAGCCGGCCATCACCGCCATGCAGACGGGCAATCAGATCGGCGGGCGGCCGTGCATCGGATCATGGCTCAGCTACGGGCTCGGTTCCTCCAACAAGGACCTCCCGGCGTTCGTCGTCCTCGTGGCTGAACCCACCAACCGGGAACAGATGCAGGCGATCTCGGCACGTCTCTGGTCCGCTGGCTACCTCCCGGGCGAACACGCCGGAGTCTCCTTCCGTTCCAGCGGAGATCCCATTCTCTTCATCAACAATCCGGAAGGCATGCCGCGCGAACTCCGCCGCAGCCAGCTGGATGGCCTCAAGGCCCTCAACGAAATCAACTACCGCGCCGTCGGCGACCCGGAAACCCACACCCGCATCAGCCAGTACGAAATGGCCTTCCGCATGCAGAGCAGTGTTCCGGATCTCACCGATCTCTCGAAGGAAACGGACCTCACATGGCAGCTCTACGGCGAGGAAGCAAAGAAGCCCGGCACCTTCGCGGCCTCGGCTCTCATGGCCCGCCGCCTTGCGGAACGCGGCGTCCGCTTCATCCAGATCTACCACAACAACTGGGACCATCACGGCAACCT
Source organism: uncultured Akkermansia sp. (assembly GCA_964605435.1). GTDB lineage: Bacteria > Verrucomicrobiota > Verrucomicrobiia > Verrucomicrobiales > V1-33 > V1-33. Next base: position 2,754 of record CAZSDE010000088.1, on the reverse strand, counting down.
CGGAGGCCGCATGCCCTCCCAGTGCCGCGACATCGACCAGCCGGTCCACGGTCTCATCACGGACCTCAAGAACCGCGGCATGTTCGACGATACCCTCATCATCTGGGGCGGTGAATTCGGACGGACCATCTACTCGCAGGGCGGTCTTTCCCGCGAGAACTACGGCCGCGATCACCACCCGCGCTGCTTCAGCATGTGGATGGCGGGCGGAGGAGCCAAAGGAGGTACGGTCTACGGCGAGACGGACGAATTCTCCTACAACATCGTCAAGGATCCTGTCCACATCCGCGACTTCCACGCCACGGCTCTGCACTTGCTGGGGATCAATCACGAACGCTTCACCCACCGCTTCCAGGGGCTCGACTTCAAACTCACGGGCGTCGAACCCGCCAAGGTCATCAAGGATCTGCTCGGCTGAAGCTGCCACTCACGCCAGTGCCGCGAGCATGGAGCGCAGGATCTCCGGATCCACAGCCTTCCGTTCGTACTCGCCAGGCACCACGGCTGCGCCCATCGCCATGTCGGGCCTCCGGTACGCCATGGGACTCGCATAGGTGGAACGCGCAGACAGATGAAATTCCCGGATGCCTGAATTCCGGAGCGGAGCCACCAGCCCCGGCCGCAGGCCGCCGCCTGCGAGCAGCGCAATGCGCCCGGCGGCCTGCGCCTGCAGTGCCGTCAGCGTGGCCATGCCAGCTTCGACAGTGGGTTGCCCGCCGCTGGTGAGTACGCGGGGTATCCCCAGCCGCATGAGCACCTCAAGGCTGCGCGTCAGGTCCCGGCTCACATCAAAGGCCCGGTGAAAGGTCATGTCGAGGCCCGCCGCCGCAGCGACCAGCCGACCCGCCACTGCTTCATCAATTTCCCCATCGGTCGTCAGACAGCCGAACACCACCCCGTCGGCCCCCAGACCGCGCGCAACCCGGATGTCTTCCTCCATGATCCGGCCCTCGGCTGCCGAGACCACAAAGTCGCCCGCCCGCGGACGGATCATCATCATGATGCGGCCACCATAAACCACCCGGGCCTCCCGCAGAAATCCCGCGGACGGCGTCGTGCCTCCTTCCACCAGCCCGGCGCACAGTTCAATGCGCGGTACCCCGGCGGACGCACAGGCTTCCACCGATGCCATGCAGTCGACACAGATTTCCAGAAGGGCAGGGGACGAAACAGACATGCTGCGCCCGTAAGCGCTGGCTCCCTTCCGTGCAGCCGGGATTTTTTGGGCTGGTCAACCTGAAGAGGCTCCTGCTAGAGC
>CAZSDE010000088.1:0-1486 GCA_964605435.1 uncultured Akkermansia sp. | reverse complement strand
ACCTCTCCCAGCCATGAAGCGCCTTCTGATGCCGTTCCTTGCCGCCGCCCTTGGCGGTTCCGCCGCCGCGGTCGACCTGAAAGTCGACATCAATCAGCGCGCCGCCGCGGCGAACACGCCGGCCAACACCCAGGGCGGCTTTCTGCCCATGACCATCAATCCGGCGCTCACCGGAGCCCTTGGGCCGGATGCCGTCACCACCACCACCTTCGGTGCCCAGACGGTCAGCATCCGTGGCACCGGCAGCAATGTGACGGCCTTCGATGACCGCAGGCGCACCCAGCCCGTCAACGCCGGGGATTTCACGCAGGCCCCGCTCCTGCAGGACTTCATCTTCGCCCTCTTCAATGCCTCGCTCAACCCTGACGCAGGACTCGACATCACCATCACCGGCCTCGAAGCAGGCAAGGAATATGCCATCACGGTCTGGTGCTACGATCAGTCGAGCCCGGGCAACCGCGTGTCGGACTGGTCCGTGAGCAATGGCGGCACCGCCGAGGATTATACCTTCGATGGCCGCGTTCTCCCGTTCGACAACAGCCAGTACCAGGTCAATCTGACCGGATTCGCCGACCCCACCGGAACCCTCGTCATCACGGCGCGCCGCGATCCGGCAAGCAAGGACCAGACCGGAGCCAATCAGCATGGTGTGTTTCTCAATGGCTTCTGGATCCGCGATCTCTTCCGGGACACGGACAACGATGGCATGCCGGATGGCTGGGAAACCACCTACGGCCTCAATCCGAATGTCAATGATGCCAGCCTCGACCCGGACAAGGACGGTCTCGCCAACCTGGCAGAATTCCTCGCGGAAACCAATCCCCAGAACCCGGACTCGGATGGCGATACGCTCCCGGATGGAACCGAAAACAAGTCCGGCATCTGGTCGGGACCCACCAGCACCGGCACCAATCCTCTCGTGGCCGACAGCGATGGCGATGGCCTCGGCGACGGACGGGAAAACCCCGACCTGCCATGGACCGGCCCGACCCAGCCCGGCACCGATCCCAACAAGTACGATACGGACGCCGATGGATTCGGCGACGGCACCGAAGTCAACTGGCCCTCGCATCCGCGCGACCCCGCGGTTTTCCCGAATCCAGCCAGCGGAGCCACCCTTGGCGTGGAATTCGATGACGTCCTGCCCACCACCCAACCGGGCTTCCAGAGCCTTCCGGGCTCAGGTACCATCAGTTCCACAGAACTCTCCGGAACGTTCGGCCCGCATACCGTCACCGTCACCGCGGTCGGTTCCACGTTCCTCCAGAGCCGCGACCGCCTCGCCGCGGCCGGAGGGGGCGACTTCAATGGCCTCTTCCGCGACTTTGTCTTCGCCACCACCAGCGCCGACGAAGGCGACGGCCTCGATGTCCGCATCACGGGACTCGCCCCCCTCACCAGTTATCCGGTCACTCTCTGGATGTGGGACCCCACCAGCGCCACGGTAGCGCGGCGCTCGACATGGCTGGCCGGCGACGGCGGCAAC
>CAZSDE010000087.1:7751-9815 GCA_964605435.1 uncultured Akkermansia sp. | reverse complement strand
CACGTCTTCCGGCACTTCATCCCACGAACGCTTCGGAAGCGAGCCGCTGCTCAGGTAGTAGCGGATCTTGTCGAAGTCGATGGCATCCAGGTCCTTCGTGGCCCAGTTCGTGGGCATGGGCTTTTCATTGAAGACCTTGAGGGCCCGCTTGCGGAAATCGCGGACCCAATCAGGGTCGTTCTTGACATTGCAGATGTAATCAACCGTCTGCTCGCTGAGGCCGAAGCCGGCATCGTACTTGTGAGTGACATCGTAGGTGAAATCGCCGACGGAACGGTCGATATCGACCGCTGAGCGGGTTTCCTCATCGATTTCGGGATGGGCAGTGAAGGAATCGGACATGGTGTGGAATCCGTTTGGGTTAGCGGGAGTTTCAGGCAGCCTTGAGGAGCCAGTCGTAGCCCTTTTCTTCGAGTTCGAGAGCCAGTTCCGGACCGCCGGTCCGGATGATGCGTCCGTCGGCGAGCACATGGACCACATCCGGCTTGATGTAGTCGAGGAGCCGCTGGTAGTGAGTGATCACGAGGATGCCGAGATCCGGACCACGCATGGCATTGACCCCGTCGGCGACAATCTTGAGCGCATCAATGTCCAGGCCGGAATCGGTTTCATCGAGAATGGCGTACTGCGGTTCCAGCATGGCCATCTGGAGGATTTCGTTACGCTTCTTTTCGCCTCCCGAGAACCCTTCGTTGACGCTGCGCGCCGTGAAGGAACGGTCCATCTTCAGCATGTCCATCTTCTGATAGAGCCGCTGGTAGAACTGCACCGCGTCGATCTGTTCGCCCTTGGGAAGCCGGCCCTGCAGGGCAGCGCGCAGGAAGTTGGCATTGCTCACTCCCGGGATTTCGATGGGATACTGGAAAGCGAGGAAGAGGCCGGCACGGCTGCGTGCATCGACTTCCATTTCCAGAAGGTTCTGCCCATCCATGAGGACTTCGCCGCCCGTCACGATGTAATCCTCGTGTCCCGCGAGCACCTTGCTCAGCGTGCTCTTGCCCGAGCCGTTGGGCCCCATGATGGCGTGGACTTGTCCCTTGGGAATTTCGAGGGAGAGCCCCTTGAGGATTTCACGTTCGCCGATGCTGGCGTGGAGGTCTTTGATTTCGAGTTTCATGATCATTGCACTGTTCAGGATTGGCTGGAGCGGCGTCCCGCCCGGGCGGTGCGGGCACACTTTGGACAAAGGCCGCGGATGGCCACGTCCATGCGGCTCACCACCGTGCCGCGCGGCAGGTCGAGCACCGAACCGGATTCCGGAGTGAAGCTGATGTCTGCGATGCTGCCGCACGATTCGCAGTGGAAGTGCCCATGGTCATTGAGGTTCGGGCAGTAGCGCGACGGCGCGCGGTCGAGATTGACCTGCTTGACGAGACCATTCTGGGTGAGCGCCTCGAGGCAGTTGTAAACCGTGGCCAGCGAGATGCTGGGGATGCGTTCCTTGACCCGGATGAAGAGTTCCGTGGCCGTCGGATGGTCACGCTGATTGACGAGGACCTCGTAAACCTCGCGGCGCTGGCGCGTCAGGCGATAGGCAGGACCGAGTCCGGGCCCTTCGGACGCGCTGGCTGCGGGAGATGACGGACGGGCGGACATGGGATTGTGGGCATAGCTACGTCTGGCAGCTTATCAAGAATAATTCCAAATAAGAAATTTTTCCGCGACTGCGAGGCGGTTGCTGCTGGGATGCAATCCCTGCTTTCCGGCGGGCGGGATGGCGGTACAGGGCAGATTTTCCGCATGACTACGCAACCAGATCCGTTCCGGGATGCCCGCCGCGAGGCTGGGGTGCTCAGGTGTCCGTTTCACGGCGAGGAAATCGTCATGCTGCTGCGGCACGAGGATGTACGGCGGGCTGCGAAGGACTGGAAGACGTATAGTTCCGACGCGCCCTTCCGGGTACCGATTCCTTCCGAGGAAGACGCGCGTTCCATGCGCCAGCTGCCGATTGAGACGGATCCACCGGAGCACACGGAATGGCGGCGGATCGTGGAGCCATTCTTCCAGCGGCCGAAGCATCCGGAATTCGTGGCCCGGGTGGAGGAACTGATCGGATCGCGTCTC
>CAZSDE010000087.1:0-7741 GCA_964605435.1 uncultured Akkermansia sp. | reverse complement strand
CGCAGGAAGTGGTGCATGGATTTGCTCTGCCGGTGCAGTCGCATGCGCTCACGTACCTTCTGAACGTGGCGTCGGCCGAGGCCGAGACATGGATCGGCTGGGGGATTCATGTGTTCAAGGTGGCGGGCGGTCTGAAGAAGGGGGTGGCGCTGGAGGAATACCTGCAGCGGCAGTTCGACCGGGCTGAAGCGGACCCCGGAGAGGATTTCTTCAGTGCGCTCACCATCGCCGAATACCAGGGCCGGAGGCTGACGCGGGAAGAGATGATGGGGTTTGCGAATCTGGCCTTTGCGGGTGGCCGGGACACCGTCATTCACAGCATCAGCTGCGCCCTTGGATGGCTGGCTGAGAATCCGGAAGCGCTGGCATGGCTGCGGGAGGATCCTGCGAGGGTCGTGCATGCGGGCGAGGAATTCTTCCGCGTTTTCATGCCCCTCACGCACATCGGGCGGGTCTGCCCGGAATCCGTGGAAGTACATGGGGAAGCCGTGCCTGCGGGCCACCGCATTTCCCTGTGCTGGGCCTCTGCGAATCTGGACGAGCAGGCCTTCCCGGATCCCCTGAACGTGAAGCTCGACCGCAAGCCGAATCCGCATCTGAGCTTTGGCTTCGGGGCGCACCTCTGCCTCGGAGCCGCCCATGCGCGCCTCATCATGCGGACCCTGCTGCGGCTCTGTGCTGAGCGGGTTGGTTCCATGGAAATCGTGAGCGCGGAGCCGCGGACCGAGCACGAAGCCGTCTTCAGCCGCACGCTGGGCTACGATTCCCTCGTCATGCAGTTCCATCCGCGCTGACGCGGAGGCGCCGCCCGGTCGGCGCTTCAGTCGTTCCAGACTTCAAGTTCCGTGACCCCGCTCTTTGCTTCTCCCTTATGGGTGCAGACGAGCCGGACCTTTGCAGCGGTCACCTTGTCGAAGTGCACGGAATTCATGGCTCCGCCGACCGCCTTCTCCGGGCTGCGCCGCTGATTGGCCGCTGGCATCCATGTGCTGCCATCGAAGTATTCGATGCGGTAGCTCTCCGGGGCCTGGACTCCGCCGCGGTCATCGAAGAATCCGATCTCGAGGCGCTGGAATTCCTTGGGCGATCCGAAATCGACTTCGAGCCAGTCGCTTGGCGATTTTGATCCGTAGCAGGTCCAGCGGTTCACGGGGGTGGGCAGGTAGCCGGTGCGGCCATCGATGGCGAGTTTCGGCAGGCCTCCGAAGGTATCGTGATGCGACGCCGTGGCCTGCGGGAAGCCTTCGCCTTTCTGATTGAGGGCAAGGTTGCCGGCCGGGGGCGGAGCCGCGGTGTAGGGACGTTCGCCCGGGCCCCAGATTTCGAATTCCGTCAGTCCCGTCTGTCCGGCGGAGCCGTGGGTGAAGACCGCACGGACCTTGTCCGTTTCGAGGGCAGGGAAGCGGGTGATGTTGGCGCGGTGGCCCTCCGGTTTTTCCGGCTGCCGCTGCTGCTGCGGGATTTCCTGCCATGCCGCTCCATTCCATGACTCAAGAGTGTAGGCTGCCGGGGCCGTGACTCCCTTGCTGTCGTCGAGGAAGCAGAGCTTCACGGTGTCGATGCGGCGCTTCATGCCCAGTTCGACGGTGACCGCATCCGTGGCATTCGGGGAACCTTCGGCCGTCCAGCGGTTGGGGGGATGAATGGTGTACCATGCGTGCCCGTCGTGGATGCGGTTCAGCGAAGTCTTGTCCGCGGTGAAGGTGGCGGCGAACTTCGGCCAGTAGTCGCCATCATTGTTGACCGCGTAATTGAAAACCGTGGTGGCTGGCCCCCGGCCCGGCGCGGCGTCCGGAAGCTTCACCGTGAGTTTCCCGAGCGTCGGAGCCGCGGCGATTTCGCGGTCATCGGCGAGCACGCGCAAACCTGTTCCCTTGCCATACCTTGAACCGTCGCGGTCCCAGAGAATCGAGATCTTCCGTCCACGGTACGGGATGTCGTCCATGGCAAAGAACGCCCAGTCCTGCGGGAAAAGCGGATCGATTTCGAGCGTGTCGTCCGCCCGGGTTTTCAGGCCGGCGAGGCCTGTGATGACGAGGTCGTTGAAGCTGCTGTGGAAGTAGTGCTCGCTGTGATTGTAGCCATCGTGTCCTTCAAACGAGCCGGTATCCGGATGGAGGGCCTCGGCGAGGTAGGGCTTGCCCTCTTTGCGGTGCGACTTCGAGAAGATCTGGAGAAGCTTCACGTAATCCGCACGGGTGATGACATCCTGAGGGTACTGGTGCAGCACATTGGCCATCGCCTTGAGAGTCTGCGCCGTCGAGTACGGCCACGACTGCCCGCTCCACCAGCAGCACCATTTCTGGAGCAGGAACATGGGATCATGCCGCTCCACGGTGGTCGGACCGAAGTCCGCGTAGAAGTAGTTCCGGTCCATGAGGAACTTCCATGCCGACTCGCGGCCGGGGTCGACCATGTTGAACTGCCATGGAATGTAGCCGTGTTCCTCGCGCCCATGGGGACTGCCGGCATGGCGGCCCGACTGGTAGGTCAGCGTGTGCTTCTGGACGACGACGCCTTCCTTGTCCTTCTCTTCCCGCATCGACATGGGGAAATAGAATTCGCGTTTCGGATCCCACAGGAGCTGCTGGACCTTCTCCTTGAGCGACGCTGCCTTTTTTTCGTATTCCTCCGCCGTGGCCGTGTCGCCGGCCAGCCTGGCAGTGCGGGCAATCGAAAGCGCGTCGGCGTACATGTAGGCATTGAAGCCCGGACGGTAGCCCGGCGCACCCCGGAGAATGTCCGTCGTCTGACGGCTGTTGATGTTGAACTCCATGCCGTCGTCGTGCCCGTTCTGCCAGAAGAGTCCGACCTCCGGAACAAACTGCCGCTTCGTCCATTCCTCGTAGTTCTTCTTCAGGTCGGGCAGGAGATCGACCATGAAGGCGTCATCGGGATGGACCTGATGCATGGCCCAGATGCCATCGGCGAGCCAGCATCCGTAATTGCGCGGCTGGGCTCCCGGGGTGCGGAACCAGTAGCGTGAGTAATCGCGGGCGTAGCGGTCGTCCGCCAGCCAGCGGAGTTCGTAGAGCTGATGCCCGACGGGGCAGCTGATGGCTCCGTAGGCACCGCTCCAGAAGGGACGGTCGGTGAACTCTGTGAAGCTGTAACCACTGTTGGGCGACCCGTAGGTCATGTGCTTCGTGATCAGTTCCCAGCGGTAGTAGTACGTGGTGACCAGATCTTCATCCGGGCACTCGAAGAACGGGATATTGGCCTTGTACCATTCCCAGTCGCGGTTGTCCCAGAACGTCTGGGTTTCGAGGGCCTTCTGCTTATCGAGGACACCAGCGGATGCCGCGCCGAGCAGAGTGGAAAGGGCGATCAGGGATAGCGTGAGTTTCGTCATGAGAAGGAAATGGCTGGGATCAGGGTGTGAGGGGTTCGGACTGGAAGCGGTGGACGGTGGTGGCTCCTCGCACGACCAGCGCGGTGCGGATCGAGCGGTCCCAGGGCGGCAGGAAACCACCGTCGCCGTCGCCGGCCGCCGTCCATGTCTGTCCGTCCGGACTGACGGCAAACTGGAGACGATGGCCGCCGGAAATCGAGAGCCGGAGATGCAGGACAGGGCCTTCCGGAAGAGCGACGGAGGAGAGGGTTTCGCGCTTTCCGCGTTCCGTGCGCGCGACCGCCGCCTTACCGTCGGTGCATTCCAGCGTGACCATGTTGCCGGGGTCGCCGCAGGCACTCAGACCGGTCATGGCGCCGTCCGCAGGGCGGGCAAAGACAGCCGTGGCCCGGAGGTCGCCCGAGGTCACCGACCGTCCCAGGATGGCAGGCTGATCTCCAGTCGAGGCGAGCACTGCCTTCGTTCCATCTTCCCTTGCGGGTTCAAAGCGCGGTCTGCGGTGGATCGGCCATTGCCAGCCTGGCTGCAGCGAGCGGAATTCGTCGCGGAAGGTGGATTCGGCACGGCGTCCGGGCATCGCGAGCGGGGCCGGAGCGTTCACCGATGGACCTCTGCCGGAATTGATGGCGGGCCAGCCATCCGTGCCGAAGGTGACTTCATCGAGCATCATTTCGCGCCCGGTGAAGACCATGGTTGGCTGCGAGTAGGCATGATAGAGAAGCCAGAGCCGACCCGAGGGGTCGTCGACGATGCTGCCATGGCCGGGAGCGCGGAACGCCTCGTTGGCGGCGAGCAGCGGATTGCGAGGGCACTTTTCCCATGGGCCGAGGAGTGATTTCGAGCGGGCGGAACCTTCGGCGTATTCGGCGCGGCTGCCGCAGCAGGAATTGCCTGCATAGAAGAGATGGAACCATCCGTCGCGCTTCAGCAGAAACGGGCCTTCGACCACGGCTCCTTCCCACTTCACATCGTTGCGGAGGATCTCGCGGCGCTCTCCCGTGAGGCGGGTCCCGGTTTCATCCAGAGGCTGAGCCCAGAGAATGGTGGGCAGCTGACGGCTGTTGCCATCCTCCTTCCAGACGAGGAAGCGCTGGCCGTTTTCATCATCGGTGGCCGCGCCGTCAATCGACCCAGCCTCCTGGGAAACCAACGGTCCGTGATCGGTCCATGGGCCATCCGGACGGTCGGCGGAAGCCACGGCCACCGAGAGCGGACCATCCTTTTTCCGGGCGGTGTAATAGAGGTAGAAGCGTCCCTTCCACGCACAGAGTTCCGGGGCCCAGAAATTCCCCGATGCCCATGCGGGCGGCTCTGGGAAAACCGCTGCGCGGACCGTCCAGTTCACGAGGTCGGTCGAATGCAGGATGGGAAAATGCGGTGCCCATTCCGACGAGGTGGCCGTGGCGAAGTAATCGTTTCCGACGCGCACCACCGAAGGATCGGGATAGTCGCCGCGGAGCACGGGATTGCGGTAGGAGGGAACATCTGCGGTGGCTGCCGCGATAAGTGCGGCCAGCACCGCCGGGGTGAGTGCGTTCATTTTCCAGTGACTTTGCGTATGTAATCGGCCTCTGCCGGGCGGAAGGGTGAACCATCCGGGCGGAGAATGTCATGGAACCACACCGGAGGTTCCTCGGTGTATTTCTTCTTCCACGAATCCCATGGATAGATGGTCTGGGTTTTTCCGGCCACGAAACCCCAGCAGTAGGCAGCCACCTTCTGTTCCTTCATCCAGCCGAGATGAGGATCAAAGGTACTGCCATTCGGACGCGCCATGAATTCCGTGCAGAGAACCGGCCGGCCAAAGCGCCGCAGCCAGCCCACGCGCTTCTGCATTTCCGGCAGGGCATCGTAGTTGTGAAACGAAATGACATCACTGTTCTCCAGCTGGATGCGCTGGGTTGGGCTGAGACGGTCGTCACTCGACCAGTCGCCCAGCCATGGGGCCGACGTGAGTGGCTGGGAAGGCTGAGCCGCACGGGCCCATGCAAAGACCTGCGGGAGGAGTTTCAGCACGAATTCCGTTTTCTGCTTCGGCTCGAGTCCGGGCCGGCCAGGTTCGCCGCCGTCGCTGTTCTCCGGCTCGTTCCACAGGTCCCATGCGTGCACCCGGTGATCGTCCGCAAACCGCTTCACCACAGCCGTCACGTAGTCTCGCAGGTATCCCTGCTTCTCCGGATGCTGGAGAACGTCCGTGCCGGGACTCTGGACCCAGCCGGAATTGTGCGTGTGCGGAATGGGCGATGGCTGGCGGCCCGTCGCGGGAAGCGGATGCCAGCAGCTGTCGAAGATCGTGAAAAGCACGCCGATGCCGTGGTTGTGGGCGATCGCGAGGAAGCGGTCGACGCGCGCAAGGAAGCCCTCGGGATCCTGCTTCCATGCGAGATCGTGAAGATAGACCCGGACACTGTTGAAGCCGAGACCGGCGGCCATGGACAGCTCGCGGTCGATGGTTTCCTCATCGAACGTATCCGCCTGCCACATTTCGAGCTGGTTGATGGCCGTGCTCGGCGTGAAGTTGCATCCGGCCAGCCAGCCATGCTGATCCAGCCATGCGTTGGCACGTTCCACGGACCAGCGGCCGGGAGCGTCTGCCCCGCGGACCGCCACCGCAAGAACAAGGGCCGACAGCACCGGCAGCACAAACGACTTCATCTCAGTACTTCCGATTGGGAAGTTCCGCCGCCGCGTTCGTCTCGTCGAAAAGCCGGTCTTCCTGCACGAGATTCTTCGGAAGCGTCTCGCCCTTGAGCGCCTTGGCGACGGCGTCGAATGCCATCGGCCCAAGCAGCGGATTGCATTCCACCGTGCAGTTCAGTTTCCCATCCCGGATGGCTTCAAAGGCGAAACCCATGCCATCGATGCTGACCACAGTGACATCCTTGCCCGGGGCACGGCCGGCCGCTTCAAGTGCCTGGATGGCTCCAATGGCCATGTCGTCGTTGTGGGCATAGACCGCCGTAATGGCGTCCCCGTGCGCCTTGAGAAGCGCCTCCATGACATTCTTGCCGTCGCTCCGCTTGAAGTCGCCGGTCTGGCTGGCGAGGATCTTCATCCCGGGATGGGCAGCAATGGCGGCCTCGAATCCCTTGCGGCGGTCATTGGCGGGAGCCGAACCCGTGGTGCCTTCCAGCTGAATGATGCCTGCCTTGCCTCCGGTCTTTCTGGCAAGCCACTCTCCGGCCATGCGGCCTTCCGCCACGAAATCGGAAGCGATCAAGGTCGTGAACAGCGTATCATCCGACACGGCAACACCGCGGTCGACCAGCACCACGGGAATCTTCGCGTCGCGGGCCTCCTTGAGAATGGCATCCCAGCCAGTCTCGACCTTCGGTGCAAGGATGATGGCGCTGACTCCCTGGGCAATGAAGCTGCGCATCGCGCTGATCTGGGCTTCCTGCTGGCCCTGGGCATCGGAAAACTTCAGCTCAATCCCGCGCCTGGCGGCTTCCGACTTGATCGATTCCGTTTCCGCCGTGCGCCATGGATTGTCCGCCCCGATCTGGGAAAAGCCGACCACAAGGCCGCCGCTGCCTCCGGCCGCAGCACTTCCACCCGGCGCAGATGGCTTGCAGGCAGGAACCACCGCGGCTGCGCTCAGCAGCATGAGAAAATTCAGTCGTTTCATCGGTTTGCAGAATGGGATGGGGGTAGAGGATTTCCGCCGGAACGGAGCCTGCTCATCGTTACAAAATCGGGATCGGCGGTCAAGAAAGTACCATCCCGGGCAACTGGTCTGGACTTTGTCCTGGCAGACACGGTGGGGTCTGCAAGGCTTCAGTTTCCGCCGCTGCGGCCGGCGAGCAGTTTCTGGAGAAGAATGAAGGCCAGCAGCAGACCGCCGCTGGCAATCCGCAGCCACGCCGGATCAAGGCTTCCGTTGAAATCGAGGATCGTCTTGATCGTCCCGAGGATGAGCACGCCAAGGAAGGTTCCGAGAAGCCAGCCCCTGCCACCCGTGAGCACCGTGCCCCCGATGACGGCCGCAGCGATGGCATCGAGTTCCAGTCCGTTGCCGCGGGTGGGATCGCCACTGCTGAGTGCGAGCGTCGAAATGATTCCGCCAAGGGCCGCACATCCGCCGCAGAGTGCATAGGTGGCCACGCGCGTGGCCGCGACCGGCAGGCCCATGAGCATGGCACTCGCCTCGTTCCCTCCAAGGGCGTACACATGCCGTCCAAACCTTGTGCCGTGGGCCACCACCATGGCAAGCACGAGCAGCAGCACAAAAAGCAACGGTCCCATCGTCAGCAGCAGGCCCGGCCCCAGCGGAATGCCCCGCTCCGCAAGGTCGGCATAGAAGGGATCCGCAATCTCAAGAGAACGGGGACTGACCATGAAGGCCATGCCCCGGGCAAAGAACATGCCCGCCAGAGTCACCAGAAATGC
>CAZSDE010000086.1:0-9952 GCA_964605435.1 uncultured Akkermansia sp. | reverse complement strand
GGTGGAGCGCGTCAGTGCCAATGAAGTGGTCATCGTTCCCTGGGATCAGACCTGGGACTTTCATCATCCGATGGGAAGGGATCCGGTGACGGTGGATCCTGACTTCAACACCACGTGGTTTCAGAAGGCTGCTGATTTTGCGGTGAATTACAATGGACCGGTGTTTGGCGGGACGCGTGTGGTGGGCAGTGCGGCCAACACGGCGAGTTTTGACAAGGGGAGCGGGCCGGGGCCGCTGGGGTATGCGGCGCTCGATTACTTCAATTCGGCCGGGGCGGAATTCACGGCGCTGGGCACGACCCTGACGGTTCCGAACAGTGGGAACCGGTATGCCGCGTATTTCCGGACCACCTTCAATCTGGCGCAGACGTACACAACGCCTGTGATCCGGATGGTTCTTGATGACGGGGCGCTGGTGTATCTTGATGGTGTGCTGGTGGCCCGGGTGAACAAGGCAGACAACGTGGAAGGGTATACTTCGTATGCGTCCGACACGACGGCGACAGCCAACGAGACTGGGGCGTCGGCCAACAACGAACTGGTGGTGCAGCGGTTTTCGCTGGCGACGCCGGGGACGGCACCGCAGGCGGATTCGTTTGTGGTGGTGCCCGTGCCGACCCTGGCGGCGGGTCAGCATACCCTTGCCGTTTCCGTGCGGAACAATGCGAACACGAGTTCCGATCTTGGTCTGGGGCTGCAGATGCTGGCGAATGATTCCGGGATTTCGGCAGAGGCGAGCAACGTGCAGCGGCAGCTCAACGGGCCGGGATTTGCGGATGATACGTTTACCTTTACGGTGCGGGTGACGGCGCTCAATCTTCCTGGGGCGACTGGCTGGACCAGTTCGAATGCGGCGGCGAATGGCCCCGTGAGCGGAAGTTATGCGCCTGCCACGTATACCTTCACCTATCCGGCCCAGGTGAACAGCGGGACGCTGACCACGGCGACGATTGAGTTTGCGGACGTCGGCAATCCGGCGCTTAAGGCGACGGTGGCGGTGACGGCACCGGCGGCGCTGGCGACCGAGCCATTGGTGGTGACTCCGGCGGGAGCGCCGGTCGTTGCTGGGTTCGAGGAAGCCGGGTTGGGTCAGGGCAGTTTCCAGCGGAGTTACTTCAATACCGAGCTTGGTTTTACTTCGAGCGGTGCGGTCATCAATGATGCGCTGGCCAACGGGACGGGATCGAAGATGCTGCAGTTTGCGGGTGTGCTGGGCACGCTGACGACCGAGGCGGTGAAGATTGATCCGGCGGTGAAAGGTCTGCAGGCCGGCCTGAAGATCCGCACGTACACGAACAGCGGAACGGGATTTGAGCTGGATGATTCGCTGCGGGTGAGTGTCGAGACCAGTCCGGACGGGGTGGCGTGGTCCGATGCGGGCAGCGTGCTCCCGCAGATGATTGGCACGAACATTGACCTTGGGGGGATTGACCAGTTGCTGACGGCGACTGGGCCGGGGGCACCGGGGACGCCGCCGCTGAAGTCGCGCCGCGGCTGGTCTGCGGCGGGCGCTGGTGGAGGCCCGCTTCAGGAGAATCTGGATTTGCCGCCCTTTACGGTGCCGGCTGGCGGGGCTCCCGTGCGGTTGGAGTTCACGCACCGCTACAGTTTCGAGTATGACGGAACGACGCGCTGGGATGGCGGGGCGGTCATGGTGTCGGTGAATGGCGGGCCGTTTACGCATGTGCCGGGGACGTCGTTCACGCAGAATGGCTACATTGGCGTACTGACCGGCAATACTGTGCTCAACGGCTTCGAGGCCTTCAACGACAACTCGCCGGGCTATGCGTCCGGGGACATGATCACGTCGGTGCTGACGATTCCGGATGTGCTGGCCGGGGACACGGTGACCGTGCAGTTCCTTGGGGGCTGGGATGAAGCCGTGGTGGCGAGCAGTCCGAACTGGGAGATCAACGCGGTCAAGGTGACGGCTGGGGCGGCGACGCTTTACAGCGAGAATTTCGCGACTGGTCCGGGGGCCCTGCTGGGAAGTTTCGGCTGGGTGTTTGATGATGGCACGCTCAATGCGGGTCCGTCCTACTATCAATTCGGGCGGAAGGCGCTTCCGGTTCCGGCTGGGCATCAGTTTGCGCGTTTCCGGGTCTCGCAGCCGCTCAATGTCATTCTTTCCGGGTCCGAGTTCATTCTGCTGGACGAGTTGTCACTGCGTGCTGGACTTGATCCGATGGCGGATGCGGATGGGGATGGGGCGCTCAATGGGGTGGAGGACTTCTACGGGACTGATCCTGCCAGTGCGGCCTCGGTGTTCCGGCTGACGCAGACGGTGACGTCGGTGGCTGGGGCGACGCCGATTCAGAGGGTCAATGTGAGTCTGACGGGAGCTGACCTGCGGGTGTACCGTCTGCAGACGAGTGAGGACCTGAAGACTTGGACGGATGTGGAGTCGAGGTTCGGGGATCCTGCCATTCCGCTGATTGAGTTCATGGCCGAGGGGATTGAGCCGACGCGGTTCTGGCGGGTGCAGACGAGGTACTGAGGGGGATGGTTGACAATGGCAGAGGAACCTCCCGGTGGTCCGAGTGGCTGCCGGGAGGTTTCTGTTTTCCGGGGTGTGCCTGCGGGGTGCTGGCTACGTGGAAGCGGGCTGTGGGTGCTGGATTGGCTGGGAGAGAGTGTGGGTGTGATGAGAACTGTGTTTCTGCGACTGCTGCTGGGGATCGTGCTGCTGAGTTCGGCTGCTGCGGCGGCCGGGGCGCGGCCGAATGTGTTGTTTCTGTTCAGTGACGATCAGCGGGCTGACAGCATTGGGGCCCTGGGGAACCGGCAGGCGCGGACTCCGGCGCTTGATGATCTTGTGGGCCGGGGGACGGTTTTCACGAAGGCGTACTGCATGGGATCGAATCATGGGGCGGTGTGCATGCCGTCGCGGGCCATGCTGATGACGGGTCGGACGCTGCGTGGGATTGACGAGACGCTGAAGGTGCCGACGTGGCCGGAGGCCTTTGGGGAGGCTGGCTACCGTACCTTTGCGACTGGCAAGTGGCACAATGGCGGGGAATCCGTGCGGCGCTGTTTCCGGGAAGGACGTTCGGTTTTCCTTGGAGGCATGGTGGATCCGTATGAGGCGAAGGTGGTGGATTTTGCGGATGGCGGGAAGCTGACAGATCCGCGGCGGGTGACGAAGCATTGTGTCGAGCAGTTCGCGGACGAAGCGGTGTCGTTTCTGGGGTCGGCGCGGGATGGGGAGCCATGGCTGTGCTATGTTTCGTTCAATGCGCCGCATGATCCTCGGCGGGCCCCGCCCGAGTGGCATGCGAAGTTCCGTCCCGAGGACATGGAAGTGCCTGCGAACTTCTTGCCGCAGCATCCTTTTGATAATGGGGAACTGGCGGTGCGGGATGAGAAGCTGGCGTCGTTTCCGCGCAGTGAAGGCGAAGTGCGGCGGCATCTGGCCGACTATCATGCGGCCATAGCCTTCATGGACGATCAGATTGGCCGGATCGTGGCGGCGATTCCGGCGGGGCAGCGGGAGAACACGCTGATTGTCTTTGCGAGTGACCATGGGCTGGCGATTGGGAGCCATGGGTTGTTCGGGAAGCAGAATCTGTATGAGCATTCCATGCGGTCGCCGCTCATTGTGGCTGGTCCCGGGGTGAAGCCGGGTCAGCGGGTTGCGTCGCTTTGCTATCTGCTGGATATTTTTCCGACGCTGGGGGCGATGGCTGGTGTCGTGGGGCCGGAGGGAAGCAAGGGCCGGGATCTGAGTGCGGTGCTGCGGGGCGAGAGCAATGCCGGGCGGGAATACATCACGCTGAATTACCGCGATGTGCAGCGGGCTGTGACGGATGGGCGCTGGAAGTGCATCGAGTATCCGGTGGCGGGGAAGGTGCAGTTGTTTGACCTGGAGTCCGACCCCGGGGAAATGGTGAATCTGGCTGAGTCGCCGGGGCAGGCGGAGGTACTGGCGAAGCTGCGGGCGTTGCTTCCGCCGGTGCTGGGGGTGCGGAAGGCGAAGGCTGCTGGGCGGGCGGGCCGGTGAGGGCTGGGTTCTTCCACGGGCTACCCTGAGTGTTTCGACTCTTGCCGCGGTGGCGGGAACGATGGAAGGGAAGCGGGATGACTGGGAGCTATGGAATTCCGCCGCAGGTGCTGTGGCCGCTGACGTTTTTTGCGTTCGCGTTCGGCTGCTGTGTGGGATCCTACCTTAACGTAGTGATCTACCGGTTGCCATTGGGGATGAAGACATCCGAGCCGCGGAGGCCGTTCTGTCCGGCCTGCCGCTATCAGATTCCGCTGTGGCATAACATACCGGTGTTTTCGTGGCTCGTGCTGCTGGGTCGCTGTGCGAACTGCCGTGCCCGCATTTCGCCGCGGTATCTGGTGGTCGAGTTTCTGACCGGGCTGCTTTTCGTGGCGGCGCTGTGGCATCTTGGATTTGACTGGAAGGTGCTGGCGGCGTGGACCTTTCTGGCCCTCGCGGTGGCGGGGTCGTACATTGATATTGATCACCAGATTCTGCCGCATGAGATCACGTGGGGCGGGGCCGTGGCGGGGTTGGCAGCGGCGGCGCTGGTGCCGGGGCTGATAGTTGATGGCGGCCGGGGGGTGAATCTGCTGCATGCGCTGGGTGGGGCAGCGCTGGGGTATGGATTGATTTATCTGATTGTGCAGCTTGGGAAGGCGGCCTTCGGGAGGATCCGGATGCAGTTTGCGGAGCCCGAGGAGTGGTCGGTGACGCAGCCCGAGGGGGCCGAAGAACCGGTGTTTTCGGTGAACGGAGAAGAGACGGCGTGGGGGGACATTTTCGGGCGCGAGAGCGACCGTCTGCTCATGGCAGCCACGGAACTGGAGATTGACGGACGCCGTTGGCAGCATGTGCAGCTGACGGTGATGGAGGATCGGCTGACGATTGCGGCGGCGGGCGGCGGGGACGCCGAGGAAGTGAAGCTGGAGGCGGTGAAGGCCATGCGTGGCAAGTGCACGTCCGTGGAGCAGCCGCGCGAGGCCATGGGAATGGGTGATGCCAACTGGATGGCGTGTGTGGGAGCCTTCTTTGGCTGGAAGGCTGTGCTGTTCACGATTTTTGCCGGGGCCGTCTTCGGGTCCGTGATTTCGCTTAGTCTGGTGGCGCTGCGTCGCCGCGAGTGGGCTGGCCGCGTGCCCTTTGGGCCCTATCTGGCGGCTGGTGCTGTCCTCTGGCTTTTCAGCGGGCAGAAGATCCTGAGCTGGTATCTTGGGCTGCGGGCTGGCGGTGCCGAAGGCGCTGGTCTTTGAGGGGCTGTTGCGTGGACATGCGGGGCCTTGGGGCCGGTGCCTGTGGAGCGGATCAGCTCAGGGAGCAGCGGATGAGTCGGCCGAAGGATGGCCAGCGTCCGTCTTTGGGACCGGGCTGACCGTTGCAGGCGGCGAGCCAGAGGGTGCCATCGGGGAGGAAGGCGGCGCGGGTGATGCGGTTTTTGGTATCGAGCGACGAGACGAGGCGGCCTTCTGCGGTGTCGAAGAGAGCGGCATTCCATGTACCCTGGGCCTGGCGTCCGGCCATGACGAAATGGGAACCGGAAGGGTGCCATGCGAGGGATTCCATGAGGCCGGAGCCGTGTTCGCCATCGCGGATCTGTCCGAGCATCCGGGGAGGGGATTCCTGCCATGCCCAGCGCTGCCATGTCATTTTCCCGTTGCCCGCCATGGGGTCGGTCATGGGGCCCATGCCGCAGGCTGCGAGGGTGGAGCCGTCCGGGGAGAAGGCGAGTCCGTAGATGCCGCCTGAGAAGTGATGGCTTTTGATGCTGCCCCAGCTGGTGAAGTCCTTTGAGGAGATGCTGATGGGAGGGGCCTGTGGTTCGCGGAGGTTCCAGATGCGGATTTCGCCGAGGAGATTGGCTGCGGCGAGGAACTGGCCATCCGGGCTGAAGGTGGTGCTGAGGACGGGGGGCTGGTGGGAGAACGAGTGGGCGAGGTCGCCGCTGTGGGTATGGAAGACGCGGATGGACGGTTCAGTTTCCGGGGCTGGTTCATATTTTTCACCGCCTGCGAGGTACTGACCGGTGGTTGAGGCGACGAGGGATCCGTCCGGGGAGAGGGCGAGCTGCCATGACCAGAACTGGTGGGCTTTGATGCGGCGGAAGCACTGGCGGGTGGCGGTATCGTGCCAGAGGAGGCAGCCGTCGTATCCTGCCGAGATGAGCGTTTTGCCGTCCGGGGTGAGGACGCAGCCCGAGGCATAGCTTTCGTGACGGCCGGGGAAGGCGATGGGTTCTGATCCGGGAGTGACGGCGAAGATGGATCCGTCCATGCAGGCCGCGTAGACGGTGGGGCCGCCGGGTTGGCAGGCCATGCCGAGGATGCCTGTGGGGAGGCCGATTTCCTGTTTCTTTTCCAGCTTCATGTCGGGTCGAGGGAAACGTGTGGTGTGGTGGCAGCCTTGCAGGCGGCTTGGGGGAACATCGGGAATTCAGGTCCGGGCCTCCGGATTGTAGAGGATCTGGATTTCTGCGTCGCTGGTGCCGAGGAGTTGCTGAGCGCGTTTGAGGGCGTGGCGGGTGGAGAGGTTGGGATTGCTGGCGCTGCCGATGAAGATGTTGTCGCGTCCGATGGTATCGACCATGTCGCTGCGGAGGAGGACGCGGTAGACGTCCTTGCTGAGGCCGCTGAGGAGGAGGTGGCGGCCGTCGGCGTTGAGGAAGCGGATGAGGTCTTCGAGGGCCATGACGCTGGTGGCGTCGAGGTGGCGGGCATTGCGCATGCGGAGGATGATGATGCGGAGGCTTGGGTCGAGGGCGGTGCGCTGAATCTGGGTGCGGAAGAGTTCGGCCGCTCCGAAGAAGAGTTCGCCTTCCACGTGGACGATGGAGATTCTGGGGTGCTGGCGGCCTGAGCCTTCCGGGCGTTCCCGGAGGGTGCCTTCGTCATTGAATTCGTATTCGACGAGGACGGGGCGTGAAGCCTTGCGGAGGTAGAGAGCGATGCTGGCGCCGACACCGATGAAGAGGGCAGTGTGGAGGGGAAGGAGGAGGGTAGTGAAGAAGGTGGTGGCCAGCGTGATGGCGTCGCTGCGGGTTGCTTTCCAGCAGATGCGCAGGTGGCGGATGCTGAAGAGGGCGGGGGTGACGCAGATCACGAGAGCGGCGAGGGCGGCCCGTGGAATGTGCGGAGTGAGGTTTCCGAGGAGAAGCGCCGCGGCGAGGCAGACGAGGCCGCAGACGAGAGCGCTCAGCGGGGTGCGCGCGCCGCTCGAGAAATTGAGGGTCGACCGCGTGAGGCTGCCGCTGGCCGGCATGCCACCGGAGAAGGCGCAGGCAACATTGGCGAGGCCGCAGGCGAGCAGGTCCTGGTGGGGATTGGCGCGGCGGCCCGCGCGGCCCGAGAGGGATTTGCCCATGACGGAGGTTTCGAGTGCGGCGATGAAGGCGATGGCGCAGGCGGGGCCTGTGAGGGGGCCGAGCCAGAGCGGGAGGCGGCTCCATGAGAATTTCGACCAGTCCGGCAGAAGTTCGTTCGGCTGGAAGCGATCGAGGAAGTGGATGTGCTCATGGATCTGCGGCAGGAAGGCGGTGGCCGCCGAGATGGTGCTGAGAACCAGGGCGAAGGCCGGCCATTGCGGTCGGAACCGCCGCAGCAGAGCGTAGCCGGCCATGGCTGCGGCGCTGATGGCGATGGCGTGTGGTGAGGCGGCAGGGATCGACTGGAGGGTTCGTCCGAGGGAAACGAAGAAGGAGGAACTGCGGGTGCCCGGGGGGATGCCGAGGGCATCGCGGAGCTGGCCTGCGGCGATGAGGAGAGCGGCGGCGGCCACGTAGCCGACCACGACGCTGCGGCTGACGTATTGGATGAGGTCGGCCAGGCGGAGGAGGGCAGCTGCAGCGAGGATGAGGCCAGCGAGGAGGACGAGGAGGGGAACCGGGGCACCGGCGGCTCCGTAGGCAGCCGAGGCCGAGAAGAGCATGAGGGCCGTGGCATTGGTGGGGCCGAGAATGGTGAAGCGGGACGAGCCGAAGAGAGCGCCGATGATGGCGGCGGTAGCTGATGCAAGGATGCCTGATGCCTGGTGGGCCAGTCCGGCGATCATGGCGAAGGCCATGCCCTGGGGAATGGCGAGGAGGGCCACGTTCAGTCCCGCGGCGGCGTCGCGCAGTCGGCTGCGGCGGTCCGTTCCGTGGAGGTGCTGGGCGAGCGGGAGCCACTGGAAGCCATCGTGATGGTCTTCACGGGAGGTGGCGGCGGATGGCTCGCTGGGCATGGAGCGTGGGGTGGCGCGGCGGGGAGAGAGAGATTGCGGAACCGTTCAGCGGTTTTCGTCGAGGAGCGAGCGGCGCAGGGAATCGCTGATGGACGAGGCCTCGAGTCCGGCGCGCGCTGCTTCGGCGTCGCGCGACTTCCATTGTTCATAGATGGCGCGCACTGTTTCGTCGCGCTGGGAATCCTTGCCGATGCTGCTGGCCCAGATGAGGGCGCTTTCCGGGTCGGATTGGGAGATGCCAGTGCTGAGGCGTTCCGCGGCGGTGTCGCGTCCTTCTCCGGCGGGCATCTGCTGGACCCATTCGCTGGCGGCGACCGGGTCGAGTCGCGTCCATTGTTCTGTGATGGTCTGGATGGCGGCATTGCGGGCGGTGCCTTCCGGGAGGCTTCCGGCCCATGCGGCCGAGTCCGTGACGCTGTCGCGGAAGTAGGCGCTGGCGACTTCGGTGGTGGCCGAGAAGAGCGAACTGCTGGGGGTCTGGGAAGAAGAAGCCATGCGGGAGACGATTTCGGCACCGGCGGCTGGATCGTTTCCGGATTTGGCCATGGAGGCCTTGAGCATGGCGAGTTCCTGTTTATCCGGCGGGGCGGAGGCGGCCCATGCGAGGAGGGCGTCGGGGTCGCGTTCGCTCCAGACATCGATGACGCCGTCGAGGGCTTTGGGATCGAGAGCGGCTGCCTGCTGGGCGGCGGCGGCGGGATCCTGTTCGGCGAGGGCGCGGAGGGTTTGGCTGAGGGCGGCGGAGCGGCCTTCCGGTGATGTGATGCTGCGGGCCCATGCGAGGGCGGCGGCGGGGTCTTCGCTGGCGTAGTTCTGGGCTACGGAGGAGAGCAGGTGGGTGGCTTCCGTGGTGGCGTCCGGTGTACTGTCGAGGAGGGCGATGGCGAGTTTCGGGTCGAAGTTGCCGATCCAGTATCCGTTTTCGACGAGCACGCGGGTACGGGCGGCTTCCGGGACTGACTGGAGCCATGAGGCGAGGCCTTCGGGGTCGCTGTGGGCCTGCTGCTGGGCGATGCGCTGCATGGCTTCGATGCGGAGCGGGCCGTCCGGGATTTCCGAGAGGAGGGAATTGAGGGCGGTGGGGTTGTCGAGGCCCATGCCGGCGGCGGCGGCCCCGAGGGCGCTCGCGCGTTCCTGGGGTTTGGAGAGCGAGCGAGCGAAGGCGAGAGCAGCGTCCTTGTCCTGGTAGGCCCAGTTCTGCATGAGTTCCGGGAGCTGATCTCTTTGCTGGCGCGGGGTGAGCGTGCGCCATGTGGCGGCGGCTGATTCGGCGTCTTCGCGGACGAGGGCGGGAAAGACCGCGGACATGGCCAGATTGGCCGAGTGGGGATCCGTGAGGGATTTCGCCCATGTGAGGGCTCCTTTGGGATCTTTCCATGACCATGTGCCCGCGATGGCGGTGATCGCTTCCTGGCGCTGGCGCGGGGGGAGATTGCCGGCGGCGGCCGAGGCGGCGAGCGGGTCCTGCTGAGCCCATTGGCCGAAGACCTGGTGCATGAGCTGGATGCGCTGCTGGTTGTGGGGCAGTTGGTCGAGGGCGGCGGCGGCTCCGCGGGGGTCGTGCTGGGCCCAGCCCGAGATGGCCGAGGCGAGGGCGCGGGAGCGTTCCGGACCGGATGGCAGGGCCATGACGGCGGCGTAGGCGTCCTTGGGGGATTCGGCGGACCATGAGTTGTAGAAAGCTTCCATGGCCATGCGTTTGCGGTTGCCGTTGGGCAGCTGGAGGATGGCCGAGAGGGCGGCATCGCGGTCCTG
>CAZSDE010000085.1:8938-9959 GCA_964605435.1 uncultured Akkermansia sp. | reverse complement strand
CGTGTTGTCCCGGAGGCGAACCGGCGTCAGCGCGCGGCGGGCCGCCTCACTCGCTTTCTTGATCGCATCGGAAACCTCATTGGCCTTGCCGAAGCCATACCCGACACGACCGCTCTTGTCACCGCACACAACCAACGCAGAGAAGCTGAAACGGCGGCCACCCTTGACAACCTTGGCACACCGATTGATGTGCACCACCTTCTCGGTGACTTCGGCTTTGGCAGCTTCGGAAAATCCTTCCGAAAATTCGACAGTGGAATCAGTGGACATGAGTGTGTTGCGTTAGAACTGAAGGCCGGCTTCGCGGGCGGCATCCGCCAGCGCCTTGACCTTGCCGTGATAAATGTGACCACCCCGGTCGAAAACGACCGCAGAGATACTCGCCGCCTTCGCGCGCTCGGCGATGAGTTTGCCTGCCGCCGTGGCGGTTTCAACACTGGCCTTCGATGGGAGATTCTCCTCCGTGGTATTCACCGAAGCGAGAGTGACACCCTTTGTGTCGTCAATCACCTGCACGCAGATGTTGCGGTTCGAAAAATGCACAGCCAGACGTGGACGCTCCGCGCTGCCTGTCAGCTTCTTGCGGATACGGGCGTGAATCCGGCGGCGGGTGGTTTTGCGATCAATTGACATGGATTAAAATAGATGGGGAAACAAACTTCCCGGTTTACTTCACTTTCTTGCCTTCCTTGCGGCGAATCTGCTCGCCGGCATAACGAACACCCTTCGCCTTGTATGGCTCCGGCGGGTAGTAGTTGCGGACATCGGCGGCAAACTGACCAACCCGCTGCTTGTCAATTCCCTCGACGCGGATCTTCGTGTTGTCAGTGACCGTCACTTTCAGATCAGCTGGAATCGGATGAAGCACCGGATGGCTGTAACCGAGCGAAAGATCAAGCGCTGTTCCCTTGACCGACGCACGGAATCCAGTGCCATGGATCTCCAGATCCCGGACGAATCCTTCGCTGACCCCCTTGATCATATTCGTCAGCAGACGCTGACTCGTCCCATGAAGCGCCTT
>CAZSDE010000085.1:0-8884 GCA_964605435.1 uncultured Akkermansia sp. | reverse complement strand
CCACAGCAAGGCTGATGCCCTCCGGAAGCGTATGCGTGAGTTTTCCCTTCGGTCCCTCGACCGCAACCGCCGCACCATCATTCTGAATGGTGACCTTGGAAGGAAGAGTAATGCTTTTATTGCCGACTCGTGACATGACTGATGAAATTGTTTGGATTGATTACCAGACGAGAGCGAGCAGTTCTCCTCCGACACGCTGCTTGCGCGCCTGGGCTCCGGTCATGACCCCCTTCGAGGTGGAAAGAATGGAAATGCCCATTCCACCCAGCACCCGGGGGATCGCCTCGCACTCCACATACTGACGCATACCAGGCTTGGACACGCGCTTGACGTCGGTTACGACCGGGCGGTTGCCCGAGAACTTGTTCTTCACACGCAGAACCGGATGCCGGCCAGAGGTATCCACCTCATAGGACCAGATGTAACCCTCCTGCTGGAGGATGCGGGCGATCTCCGCCTTGATGCGGGAGAAGGGAGCTGTGAAGTCGTCCTTGCGGGCACGCGAGGCATTCTTCCAGCGGGTAAGGAAATCGGAAACAGGATCGGAAATGACGGCCATTTTTTCGGGAGAGTTGAATTCTAGGGATCAGGCAGCCTGCTCGCCCTCCCGGGCAGCCACCGCCTTGTTGTCACGGAATGGCATGCCCAGCGCTCTGAGCAGTTCCCGCCCGGCTTCGTCGGTCGTGGCCGATGTCACAATGCAGACATCGAAACCAAGCTGCCGCTTCACCTTGTCGATTTCAATCTCCGGAAAGATCGACTGATCTGTGATACCAAGGGTGTAGTTGCCGTTGCCGTCAAACGCCTTCGGACTCACTCCGCGGAAGTCACGCACCACTGGAAGCGCCATCTTCATGAGACGCTCGAGGAATTCCCACATGATGCGCCCACGCAGCGTGACCTTCACGCCAAGAGGTTCACCCTCGCGGAGCTTGAAGTTGGAAATCGCCTTGCGGGACCTGGTGACCACAGGTTTTTGCCCGGTGATGGCCTGGAGGTCGTTGACGGCGTCTTCCATCGCCTGCTTGCGGTCCGGAGCCTTGCCGAACGAGCAGTTGATGACGACCTTTTCCACCCGGGGAATCTGATGGACGTTGGCTACGGCCAGCTTCGTCTTGAGAGCCGGCGCCACTTTTTCCGAATAATATGTTTTCAGGGAAGGTTCCATGACCATGAATCAGGTTTGTGCTTTGCTTACTTGCCTTTCCGGGCTGCGGGCTTGCCGGCAGCGCCTTCGTCCGCACGCACATTGGAGATGTGAATCGGACCCTCCATACTGACGATGCCGCCTTGTGGATTGGCCTGTGATCCCTTGCGGTGCTTCTTGATCATGCGAAGCCCTTCGACGAACACCTGGCCCTTCTTGGGAAGGACGCGGATGACCTTGCCGGACTTGCCCCTGATCTCTTCGGAACCAGTGATGACGGTAACCGTATCACCCTTTTTGACGTGTGCTTTCACTGCGGACATGGCTCAGAGTACTTCGGGTGCGAGGGAGATGATCTTCATGAAGTTCTTGTCGCGCAATTCACGCGCCACCGGGCCGAAGATACGGGTGCCCTTGGGATTCTGATCTTTGTCAATGACAACGATCGCGTTCGAGTCAAACCGGAGAACGCTGCCGTCATCCCGTCTGATCGGGGCTGCGGTGCGGACGACGACGGCTTTGACGACTTCTCCTTTTTTGACGCTTCCGGTGGGGCTGGCTTCACGGATGTGCGCGGTGATGATATCTCCGATCCTGGCAATGCGCGTACGCTTGCCGAGAACGCCGATCATCTTGGCGACACGGGCTCCCGTGTTGTCCGCCACCTGCAGCTTGGATTCCATCTGGATCATGGTAGTGTATGTGGGCTGTGGTTTGGCTTACTTGTGAAAATCAATGCTTGAGGACCTCGACGAGGCGCCAGCGCTTCAGTTTGCTCAGTGGCCGGCATTCGGTGACCCGGACCCGGTCGCCCACCTTGGCTTCGGACTTTTCGTCAGCGGCGTAGAGCTTGGTGGTCTTTTTGACGATCTTGTGGAACTTGGGATGCGGAACGCGGCGGACCACGCCGACCACGATAGTCTTGTCCATCTTGTCAGAGAGGACGACACCAACGCGGGTCTTGCGGCGGCCACGGTCGGCATCGCAGGTGGAGACAGAAGAGTTTTCAGACATGAGTGGGAAATCTCGGGTTTACGTTGGTTCAGCGTGCCGCAGCGGCCCGCGCATGCACCAGCTCCTTCAGAACAGTTTCAATGCGGGCCACGTTGCGGCGCAGGGTGCGCAGCCGGGCCGGATTCTCAAGCTGACCGCTGCGCTGCTGGATGCGCAGATTCAGCATTTCCTGTTTCAGCGAGCGGCGGGACTCAGCCAGACTTTCGACTGACTGTTCACGGATATCTTTGATTTTCATGGATGTCGTATCTGCGACGGGATTTACTGGTGGGCGGAACGGCGCACAAAGCGGCAGCGGATGCCCAGCTTGTTCGCGGCGAGCCGGAAAGATTCCCGGGCAAGGGATTCCGGGACTCCAGCGACTTCGAAGAGCATGTTGCCTGGCCGGACAACCGCAACCCAGAATTCAGGGGCACCCTTACCTTTACCCATCCGGGTTTCCGGAGGACGGGCCGTCACGGGCTTGTGGGGAAAGATCCGGATGAATACCTTGCCTTTGCGCTTGAGATTGCGGGTCACCGCAACCCGGCAGGCTTCGATCTGGTTGTTCTTGATCCAGCCCCGGTCCAGCGCCTGGAGGCCATATTCACCGAACGCCACTGTGGTGCCAACCTGGGCATTTCCCGCCCGGCTGCCCCGCTGTGTCTTGCGGTACTTCACTCGACTTGGAATCATCGCCATAATCTGTTGTCCTCTCTTGTTGAATCAATGAACGTGGTGGGCCTCACTCGGCAGCGGGTGCAGGCGGTGCCACGGCGGGAGCCTCCGCCGGCGCGTCGCGGCGTGGGCCTCTACCGGCACCCGGACGGCCACCGCCACGGTTGCCGCCGGGACCCCGGCGGTCGCCATCCTTGCGCGGGGTCCGCTCGCGCCGCTGCGCACCGGATCCCACAACTTCCCCTTCCTCATTGAGCTTACGGTTGATCCAGACCTTGATGCCGATCCGGCCATAAACAGTGTGTGCCTCCGTGAAACCATAATCGAGTGGGGTCCGCAGTGTCTGCAGAGGCACCTTGCCTTCGCGGTACCATTCGGCACGGGCAATGTCAGCGCCTCCGAGTCGACCGGCCACCCGGATCCGGATGCCCAGAGCGCCGAATTCCATGGAAGTCTGCACGGCCCGCTTCATGGCGCGGCGGAAGGAGATCCGGCGCTCGAGCTGCACAGCGACATTCTCCGCAACCAGTTGGGCATCGAGTTCCGGCTGCTTGATCTCAAAAATATCGATCTTCACCTGTTTGCCGCCGGACATTTCACTGATAGCGGAATTCATGACCTCGATTTCGGCACCCTTCTTCCCGATCACCAATCCTGGGCGGGCGGTAAAGAGAGTCACCCGGACACTGTTCCACGCCCGTTCAATCGTGATCCTCGCCACCGCAGCCTGCTGCAGCTTGCTCTTGAGATACTCACGGATCTTCATGTCACTCTGCAGAAACTGAGGAAAGTCCTGCTTCGGAGCGTACCACTTTGAGCGCCAGTCCTTGTTGACGGCGAGTCGGAAACCAATCGGATTTACTTTTTGTCCCATGATGATGCGGGTAGTGAAGGTGATGCCTTGCGGGAAATTATGATTGCGTGCCAGTCTCGTCGCTGACCACCACAAGGATGTGGCTGGTTGGCTTACGGATCGAGCCGGCCGACCCCCGTGCCATCGGCTTGATGCGTTTCTGAACCGGGCCCGTGTTTGCGACCGCCATTTTGACGTAGAGTTTGTCCACGCTCATATCGTGATTGTGCTCAGCGTTCGCGACTGCGGATTTGAGTGTCTTGCTGAACAGGAGAGCCGCCTTTTTCGGGGTAAAGGTGAGGATATTGAGAGCTTCGGAGACTGGGAGTCCCTGAATTTCACGTCCGACCTGGCGCGCTTTGAGCGGTGAGATGCGGGCGTATTTTGTGAGAGCTTTGACGTCCATGGATGGCAAGAATGTCGGTTATTGTTCGGAAGTATTGGAATCTGTTCTAGGGCGGACGGAGTCACCGGCACGGACGCCGGAGGTCTGGTTTTCGGTAATGAGAACACCGGCCACATTGTCGCGAATATCAACTACGAGCCCGCTGGCAACCACTTGGTCGCCCCGGCGCACTACCATGGGTGTACCAGGCCGCAGGCCGGCAAGGCGGCCGACACTTACCACCGCCAGTGAAAGTTCGGATTTATAGGACACGACCCGGGCAGACTCGAGAGACGGAACCGACGGTGCTTCGGTGGCTTTGCGCCTCGCCTCCCCTGCCCGCTTCATGACCTGCTGAAAAGAGGAGCGTGCATGGGAACCTTCCGGATCCGCCACCAACGCCGCCCCGGCCTCAAGGAGTTGCTCGTTGGATTCAGAAAGACTACGGACGCTGCGGCGGGTGACCGAAAGTTCCCCGAGAGCCTTCGCCAGCCTTTCCTGGATCGCACGGGCACCGGGATCGAGGGCAGCAAGGCCAAGCGCCTCCACCTGAAGACGGGTCCTGCTCAACTCCTCGCGGAGCGATTCCAGTTCCAGATTGGAGGCCGCAAGAGCCTCGGCGGCGCTGCTTTCCGAGACGGCGGAGTTGGCTCGTTCGGAATCCTGAGACCGCACCGGCAACGGCACCGCAACCCAGCACAGCGCTGCCCATGCAGCGATGATGGTGTATTTTTGCGGCGAAGTCTTCATCCCGGACAGTTAGATCGTGAGGACTGCTTTACTTGCTCACCTTGGCAGTGTGAGCACCGTGGCCCTTGAAGGTGCGCGTCGGGCTGAATTCACCAAGCTTGTGGCCCACCATGTTTTCCGTCACGTAAACGCTGATGAAGTCCTTCCCGTTGTGCACCATGAAAGTATGACCCACGAAGTCCGGTGTGATCATCGAAGAGCGTGCCCACGTCTTGATCGGTTTCTTCTGCGGGGTATCGTTCATCTTGTCGATTTTCCCGAGAAGCTTCTGATTGACGAAAGGTCCTTTTTTGAGAGAGCGGCCCATAATTGAGATTGGTCAGGAGAGTTTGCGCAGCAGGTCAGGATTTCTTCTTCGCGTTGCGGCGCTGGACGATGAAGCGATCGGTCTGATGATGGCGTTTCCGGGTCTTCTGCCCCTTGGCATGACCCCACGGACTCAGCAGGTGCTGACGGCCACCACCCGACTTCGAGCGTCCTTCACCACCTCCGTTGGGGTGGTCAACCGGGTTCATGGTCATGCCGCGGACCGTCGGACGAATCCCCATCCAGCGTGTACGGCCAGCCTTACCGGAGACAACATTCATGTGCTCGCTGTTCCCAATGGTGCCGATGGTGGCATAGCATTTCGTGTGCACCTTCCGGATTTCCCCGGAAGGCATCTTGAGGAGCGCATACTCACCTTCCCGGTTGTTAAGGATGGCAGCTTGTCCGGCGGCGCGGGCCACTCTGCCTCCCTGCCCTGGTTTCAGTTCAACATTGTGAATGGCTGTACCGAGAGGAATGACCGCAAGGGGGAGAGCGTTGCCAACTTCAGGAGCGGCTTTTTCGCCGGCCTGGACCCGTGCCCCGACATTCAGACCGACTGGAGCAAGGATGTAGGCCTTGGTGCCGTCCTTGTACTGGAGTAGTGCAATGCGGGCACTGCGATTAGGATCATATTCAATGGCGGTAACCGTGGCATCCATGTCGCGCTTGACTCGTTTGAAGTCAATGATGCGGTACTTCTGCTTGTTGCCTCCACCGATGTGGCGGCAGGTGATGACACCGGTGTTGTTGCGACCACCCGACTTTTTCTTGGTGGAGACAAGGGACTTCTCGGGCTTTTTGCCCTTCGAGAGTCCGGAGTAGTCTGGCCACTGCTTGTAGCGGTTGGAGGGCGTGATGGGATTAAACGTCTTGAGAGCCATGGCGATGGGCCTTGCGGCGGATCTGGTTCAGTTCAGGTAAGATCGATCTTTTCACCGGGAGCGAGGCGGACGACCGCTTTCTTCCAGTTGGCGGTGAATCCAGCGGCAGCGGTCCGCTTGCGGCGCGCTTTCCCGGCGTAATTGGCGGTGCGGACGCTGTCTACCTTCTTGCCGAAGATGGTGCGGACGGCGTGGGCGATTTCCAGTTTATTCGCCTTGGGATGCACCTCGAAGACGTACTCGTTGTTGAGTTCGCTCGCGATGGCAGCCTTTTCGGTGAGGCGGATGTTGCGGATGATCTGGTATACGTCCTTCATGGTTAAGCTGTCCTCCGGGCAAGGGTTTCCATGGCGTCGGCCGTGACGACAATCTTGTCGTAGTGCAGAATCTGCTCGGTATTCGCCTCGTCGGCGGTCATGAGCAGGGCCTTGCCGAAATTCCGCGCCGCGAGATAAGTTTGTCCATCGAAGGCCATGGCAATGATCATGACTTTCCGGGACTGCGAGAGGGACTCCAGTTGCTTCTTGAAGGAACTGGTCTTGCCATCAGCGACCGCAAATGCGGGGACTGTCAGAACGTCACCCGACTTGATGCGCTCAGAGAGAGCCTTGGCGAAAGCAAGCTTGCGCGTCTTCTTGGAAACCTTCTTGCTGTAGTCGCGGGGCTTCGGCCCGTGTGCCGTACCGCCACCGACCCGCGTCGGCGCACGCTTTTCACCCATACGGGCGTTACCGGTACCCTTCTGGCGGTACATTTTCTTGTTGGAACCGGAGACCTCTCCACGGGTCTTGGTTTTAGCGGTGCCACTGCGGCGGTTAGCCCGCATGGCGACGACGGCATCGTGCACCGCCTGAGACCCGCGGCCATTTTCGATGACCCGGATACTGGCGTTTTTAGCCGATTCAATTGTGAGTACAGAAGCTGCCATGGATGGAAACTTGGTTGAATTTCGAGATCAGTCCCGCCTTAGCTGGCGAGTGGTTTTTTCTTGGCCGGGCGGAGGATGACGAGACCGCCCTTGCTTCCCGGGACGCTGCCCGAAATGAGGACGATGTTGTCCTCAGGCCGGACGGCCACCACCTGAAGGTTCTGCACAGTGCAGCGGTCGACGCCCATGTGACCGGGCATGCGCTGGTTTTTCCAGACGCGGCCGGGTGTGAGGCGGCAGCCGATGGCACCGGTACGGCGGTGCATCATGGAACCGTGCGTCTGGCGCTGGCCCTTGAACTTGTGTCGCTTGACGCCGCCAGCGAATCCGCGGCCTTTGGTAACACCGATGACATCGACCCACTGGCCTTTCGCGAACTGCTCAGCGGTGAGGGCAGTCCCCGGTGCGGGAGTCTCTCCGTCGACGCGGAATTCGCGGATGTGGTACTTGGAAGTGGATCCAGCCTTCTTCACATGGCCGAGTTCGGCCTTGTTGGCGCGGCTTTCCTTTTTGTTAGCGAAACCCACCTGAACAGCTGAATAGCCGTCAGCGTCGGCAGTTTTCACCTGCAGCACTTCGTTTTCACTGACATCGACGACGGTCACCGGAATGAACTTGCCGTTCTCGTCATAGATGTGGGTCATGCCCAGCTTTTTTCCCAGGAGTCCGAGGCTCATAAGAATGATTGTGTTGATTGGTTGGTCGGCGGAGAGCCGGCAGGGTCAGATTTTGATGGTGATGTCAACGCCGGCGGGCAGATTGAGCTTCTTCAGCTCGTCAACAGTTCGGGCGGTGGGATCGACGATATCGAGAAGGCGCTTGTGGGTCCGCAGTTCGAATTGGTCTGCCGATTTTTTGTCGGCGTGGACGGAACGGTTGACCGAGAACTTCTCGATGCGGGTGGGCAGCGGGATGGGACCGGCGACCCTTGCTCCCGTCCGTTTGGCGGTTTCCACGATTTCGTGGACGCTGCGGTCGAGGGTGCGGCTGTCGTAGGCGCGGAGTCGGATGCGGATGCGCTGGCTTTGCATGGGATTCAGAAAGAACGTGAAAGGTTTGGCTGGATCAGGCGCGGGCTGCTTTGCCGCCGCGCTGTTCGACGACCTGTTCCACAATATTATTGGGAACCGGATCGAAGTGACTTGGGGTCATGGAATAATTGGCTCGTCCCTGGGAGACCGTGCGAATGGCGGTGGCATAGCCGAACATTTCCGCGAGGGGAACGTCGGCACGGAGTACCGCAGCGTTGTCGCGCGTTTCCATTCCGTTGATCTTACCGCGGCGCTTGTTGAGGTCTCCCATGATGTCACCCTGATAGTCTTCCGGGGTAGACACCTCTACCGCCATGATGGGCTCGAGCAGTTGGGGACCGCACTTCTTCATGGCCTCCTTCATCGCGAAGATGCCAGCCATCTTGAAGGCGTTCTCATTGGAGTCGACTTCGTGGTAGGATCCGTCCACCAGATCGACGTGCACGTCGACAACTGGGTATCCAGCTACCACACCATTGTGAAGGGCTTCCTCGACACCCTCGAGACAGGCCTTGTGGTATTCCTTGGGAATGGCACCGCCCACAATCTTGTTTTCGTAGGTGAAACCTTTACCCTTCTCGTTGGGTTTCAGGTTGATGACCACGTGGCCGTACTGTCCGCGGCCACCGCTCTGCTTCACCAGTTTTCCGTGAACGTAGTCGGCACCCTTGGTAATCGTTTCGCGGTAGGCGATCTGCGGTTTGCCGGCGGTCACGTCGACCTTGAACTCGCGCTTGAGGCGGTCGCAGATGATTTCGAGGTGGAGTTCGCCCATTCCGGCGATGATGGTCTGCCCGGTTTCCTCGTCGGTGCGCACCACGAAGGTGGGATCCTCATCCGAGAGACGTGAGAGAGCCACGGCCATCTTCTCCTGGTCGGCCTTGGAATTCGGCTCCACAGACATGCTGATGACCGGTTCCGGGAAAGTG
>CAZSDE010000084.1:7397-9985 GCA_964605435.1 uncultured Akkermansia sp. | reverse complement strand
CGAGGGACTACGCGCCGTGGAGGGCGCTTGCGATGGGAATTCGCTGCGGCGAGAAGCCCCGCCATGCGAGATCTGCTCCCAACGCATCGGCCCGGTCTCCTGCTGGCTCCGATGCAGGATGTCACCGACCTTCCGTTCCTGCGGATCATGGCGCGGC
Organism: uncultured Akkermansia sp.; assembly: GCA_964605435.1. Taxonomy (GTDB): domain Bacteria; phylum Verrucomicrobiota; class Verrucomicrobiia; order Verrucomicrobiales; family V1-33; genus V1-33. The sequence goes on along the minus strand of CAZSDE010000084.1, from coordinate 9,828 downwards.
GGGGCGGCCCCGATATTTTTGTGACCGAGTACTTCCGGGTGCATCACGATTCCCGGCCCGAGCCGCACATCCTGCGGTCGGTCTGCGAACATGGGACAGGCCGTCCGGTCTTCGCGCAGATGATTGGACAGGATATGGCCGCGCTGGTGCGCACCGCACGGGAACTGCTGCGTTTTCCGGTGGCGGGCATTGATCTCAACCTTGGCTGTCCGGCTCCGGTGGTGTGCCGGAAAGATGCGGGTGGTGGCCTGCTGAGGTATCCGGAGAGGATCGATGCCATTCTCGGGGCGCTGCGCGAAGCCACGGCAGGGGCGAGGTTCACGGTGAAGTGCCGCCTTGGATTCGAGGATGCAGGAGGATTTGCGCGGCTGCTCGAGATTTTTGCGAAGCATCGGCCGGATGCGGTCACCATTCATGCCCGCACGGTGCGGGATGGATACCGTACCCCCGTGCAGCCCGAGGCGGTCGCGGCCGCGGTACGGCAGTTGCCCATGCCGGTGATTGCGAATGGGAATGTGGTGGACGTGGCTACCGGGCAGGCGTGGCTGCGCCGCAGTGCCGCGGCCGGCCTCATGATCGGGCGCGGGGCGATCCGGAATCCGTGGATTTTCGCGCAACTGAGGTCGGCATGGGGTGATGGTGAGGCTCCGCAGCCACGTGGCCGCGATGTTCTTGAGTACATCCAGGAACTCTGGGATGAGACGGCGGCGTGCGAGCGGCATTACCATGCCACGAAGCAGGTGGCCCGCATGAAGAAGTACCTTTGCTACATCAGTCAGGGAATGGACTCGGACGGGAGCTTCGAGTACCGTATCCGCAGGGCGGCAGACGAAGCGGAATTCTTCTCTGTCTGCCATGAATACCTTGCTCACGACGAGGCTGTGCCGGCCACTCCACCGGTGCCGTCCGCCTTGTTCAGCGGGTTCGCGGACCTGCTGCGTGGAGAGGATGGCTGAAGGGCCTTTTCAGAGGCCGGGGGGAGGCAGGAGCGAAGGCGGGGTGCTGTTCCGGAGGGCGGAAGGGAGGACGGACGAGAAGGCGTGTGCGGCGGCGGATTCTGCTTCCGGGGAATGCATCAGGCCATTGATTCCGGCGGTGAGGCAGGCGTGCTGGAGGGAGCGGGAGGAGGTGGTGTGCCAGTGGGTGAGAACGGCCTTGGGATCGGGCCGATGCTCTGTGGCGATGCCCTGCCAGATGGCGGAGGCGACCTCCGAGGCCATGAGGCCGAGGCCGCTGAGGTCGTGATGGCGGTGGTCGTAGGCCTTGCAGAGTTCGGTCTGGCAGATGCGGAGGCTGGGGAGGGCATGCCATGCGTGGAGCATGCGGATTTCGGCATCCCAGCCGGTTCCGAAGGGGATTTGCTGCAGGGCGGAGCGGCGGAGGCACCATTCGCCCGAGAGAGCGTAGCGGAATTCGCCGAGGTAGGAAATCCATGGGCTGGGGCAACCGGTGGCCGTGATGGCGTGGCAGAGCGGCTGGACGAGGAGGCGGAAGAGGCGTCCGTGGAGCTGGCTGGAGTGGCGGCTGTACCAGCCTTTGCAGCCGTCGAGGCCGACGTCCGGGTGGAGGACGGGCCAGCAGAGTCTGGAGAGGAAATCGGGGGAGTAACCGATGATGTCGGCGTCGTGGGCGGCCACGGCGAAGACAGCGGGGTCGGCGAGGGCGGCGCGGCAGCAGAGCCAGAGATTGCGGCCTTTGCCCGTGGGGAAGTCTGCTGCGGGTCCGGTGGCGGCTTCGGCACGGGGCCCATCGTGCCAGAGGATTTCGACGTCGCAGGGGAGGTCGCTGAACAGGCGGCAGGTGGCAGCGAATTCGCTTTCGCTGGCGGCGTCCAGCCCGATGACGAGGCGGCGGAGCCATGGTATTTCCGCGAGGGACTGGCGGATGCGGGCGAGGGCTGGGGAACCGAGTTCGCGGGCGTGGCAGGGCAGGACGAGAGCGAGGGGTCGGTCGTGGGACCATGCCGAGAGGTCGTGGTTCTGCGTTCCGCTGGCGGTTCCGTCGAGGAGCGGCAGCGTGGTGACAGACGCGGACTGGAGGAAATCGGACATGAATGATTCGGGGTGTCAGCGATGCATGCGGCTGGCGTGGAACGCAAGGACTGGGTGGTTTCTGCGGTTGGCGGCGATGGGTGTGCGGGTTTCCGTTGATGGGATGTTCCGGCGACTGGTGGTCATGCATTATCATTTCCGGCCTGGCGGGGTCAGGAGTGTGATTTCGTGCGGATTGGCGTCGGCGGTGGAGAGGTTGGGAGTTTCGGAAGTGGTGATGCTGTCTGGCGAGGCTGCGCCGGAGGGTTGGCGGGAAGAAATGGAGCGGTTGCTGTTTCCGCTGCGGATGGTGTGGGAGGTGGATGCGGCGTGCGGGTACTGGGCGGAACTGGGTGCTGGGGACCGTGGGCGGGATGCAGAAGAAGTGCTGCGCGGGGTGG
>CAZSDE010000084.1:4642-7387 GCA_964605435.1 uncultured Akkermansia sp. | reverse complement strand
CCTTCTGGGTGCACAATCTGAGTGTGGGGCGTCATCTCAGGCTCGCGGAGGCGGTCCGTGCGGTGGTTGAGGCTACTGGGGCCGAGGCGTGGCTGCATCAGCATGACTGGTGGTGGGATGGCCGATGGGAACGATGGCCGGAATTTGCCGAGCAGGGAATGGTATCGCTGCGGGCAGCGGTGGAAGCGACTCTGCTGCGGCATCCGCGGGTGCATCACGTGGCCATCAACTGGGAAGATGCTGCGTTTGTGAACAGGATGGGCGGGGTGGCGTGCTCGTGCGCGGGCAACCCCCTGCTGCCGCCGCGGGTGAGTGCGGAGGAATCTGAAGCGGCGCGGGAATGGCTGCGGGTCCTGACATCGGGGCGTGCCGCGTGGCTCTATCCAGCGCGGGCGCTGCGGCGGAAGAATCCGGTCGAGGCCCTGCTGCTGATGAATCTGGTGGATCCGGGGGATGTGCTGGTGACGACTGGTGGGGTCAGTTCCGGGGCAGAGCGTCCGTGGTGGGGGTGGCTGCTCCGCGAGGCGGCGGAGCGCCGCTGGCCCCTGCGGGCGGCTGTATGTGAACGGGCGGGGAGTCCTTCTGTGCCGGCGCTCATGGCGGCGGCGGGAACCATTGTCTGTCCGTCACTGCGGGAAGGTTTTGGGCTTCCCTGCTGGGAGGCAGCTGTGCTGGAGCGGCCGCTCGTGGCGCGGCGGCTGGGCCAGACCCGGCGGACTCTGGAGGAAGCCGGGGTCGACCTTTCGGGAGGCTACGATGCCCTGATGGTGCCTGCGGATTCGTTCGGGGCGGCGGCCGAGGCGGCGCGGACGGCCGATGCGCGGATCCGCCTTGCGGGCCTGCTGCCGTCTGAATTCCGCGACATGCCCGATGAGGTGGGCCCGTGGCGGGCGGGAACGCCCGTCGATTTCGGGTCGCTTTCTGCGCTGGCGCAGAGCGAAGTGCTGGCGGGGCCGCTTGATCCGCTGCGGCGGCTCAATCCGTGGCTGGCGGGTGCCGGCAGGGTGCCGCGTCGGCCCGATCCCGGATTGGTGGCCCCGCGGCGGTGGGCAGAACGGTTTTTCCGGCGACTGGGAGCGAATGATGCGGTTGGACCGGCTGAGGCGGCCCTATGGGAATCCGGCATCAGGGAGAAAGTGCGCGGCTGGCTGACTCAGCCCCTGCTGTGGCCGTGAGGCGGAGCCGTTCCGGGTGGGAGTAGACATTGGCGCGGTGGCTGCGGAGGAACCCGCAGAGCGTGATGCCTGCCGACGCGGCGAGCGAGACCGCGAGGCTGCTGGGAGCACCGATGGAACAGACGATCGGAATGCGGGCTGCGAGCGCCTTCTGGATGAGTTCGAACGAAGCCCGGCCGCTCAGCAGAAGGATGGCATCGTCGAGTGGCCAGCGGCCGGCAAGGAGGGCTGCCCCCGTGATTTTGTCGACGGCATTGTGGCGACCGACATCCTCTTCGAGGGCCATGAGTTCGCCCGTCCCGCTGAAGAGGGCGGCGGCGTGCTGACCGCCCGTGCGGTCGAAGGAAGTCTGGGCAGCGCGCTGGAGTTCAGGAAGCTGGAAGAGCACCGCGGCGTCGCACCATGCTTCCCTGGGCGGAGCAAGGGGAGGGTGCACGGCAAGGGCTGAGTCCATGCTCGTTTTTCCGCAGACCCCGCAGCTCGAGGCCGTGAAGACGTGACGGGTGAGCCGGTCGAAATCGATTTCCTCCGGTTTGGTGACGAGGACATCGACGACTCCGCCACCCGGCGCAGCTGCCGGGCAGACGGAGACTTCAAAGAGATCCTGTGGCGATGCGATGACGCCTTCCGAAAGCAGGAAGCCCGCTGCCAGTTCGCGGTCGCGTCCGGGACTCCTCATGATCACGGCGATCGAGCGGCCATCCACGCGGATCTCGAGCGGGGCTTCGACGGCGACGGCGTCTGGAACCGCGGGGGCGAGGCCGCAGGAACGTCCTTCCAGCGTGAGAAGCTGGACGGGAAGGGAGACGACGGGATCAGCCTCCATGGGCGGAGGACCGGAAGCGCCGGGATCAGCGCTCGTCGATCGGCTTGATGGGCTGCGGCGGGACCGGACCGGTGTATTCCGTGAGCGGGCGGTAGAGGCGGTTGTCCTCGAGTTGTTCGAGTACCTGCGCTGTCCAGCCGGCTGCCCGGCTGATCGCAAAGATCGGGGTGAAGAGGTCGGTCGGAATGCCGAGGCTGTAGTAGACCGTCGCACTGTAGAAATCGACGTTCGCGTTGAGGTTCTTGCGGGTGCGCATGATTTCCGCGATGCGTTCGCTCATGCGGATCCACTTGGGTTCGCCGAGTTCCTGGGTGAGTTTGATGGCCATGTTGCGCAGGTGGGGAGCGCGTGGGTCGAGCGTCTTGTAGACCCGGTGGCCGATGCCCATGATTTTTTCCTTTTTGGCGAGGCGTTCCTCGACCCATGCGTCCACCTTGGCTTCGTCCCCGATTTCCTGGAGCATGTGGATGACTCCTTCGTTGGCTCCGCCGTGGAGGGGGCCCTTGAGTGTGCCGATGGCGCTGGTGATGGCCGAGTACATGTCGCTGAGGGTGGCGACGGTCACGCGGGCCGAGAAGGTACTGGCATTCATGCCGTGGTCGGCATGGAGGATGTAGGCCACGTCGAGGGTGCGGGTGGCCTCGGCTCCGGGTTCCTTGCCTGAGATGAGCCAGAGGAAACTGCCTGCCTCCGAGAGGTCCTTGCGGATTTCCGGCATGGGCACGCCGCGGCGGTGATTATGAT
>CAZSDE010000084.1:861-4632 GCA_964605435.1 uncultured Akkermansia sp. | reverse complement strand
TGAGGGGGATCTGGGCGCAGATGGCGAGGGCGCGTTCCTCATTGAGCTGGCGGTTCTGATCGTCGCCACGGCGGTCGAGGACGCCCAGGAGGGAAACGCCCGTGCGCACCACGTTCATGGGGGACGCGTCCTTCGGAAGGCTTGTGATGAACCGACTCACTTCTTCCGGGAGGTGGCGGTGCGATCGCAGTTGGCTGGTCAGCTCAGCGAGTTCGGTCCGGTTGGGAAGACGGCCGCGATGGAGCAGGTAGACGACTTCCTCGAAGGTGCAGTGGGCCACTAGGTCATCGATGGAGTACCCGAGATAGCAGAGTTTGCCATTGGCTCCATCCACGTCACTGAGACGCGATTCGTTGGCGACGACTCCTTCAAGACCTTTGGCGACCAGTGACATAATGGGAATGGGAAATCGGTTGGGGTTTTCTGACGGGAGATGCCTTAGAACGTCGGACGGTTCCACTCAAAGGATTTTTTCCTGTTTAGCGGAGGAAGGCCCCTCGCGGAGCCTCCGAGGGGTACGCTGCCCGCGGGATGGCGGATGGAAATTCCCGGTGCGTCCGGGATTTTCCGGTGCGTAGATTCCGCCGCATGCCCGCCTACCGAAAAGCCATTCACTGGTTCCGCCGCGATCTCCGGTTGACCGACAACACAGCGCTGCACCACGCCACGACCGGTGCCGGGATGGTCGTTCCGGTCTACATCCTGAGCCAGTGGAAGGGTTCGCACCGCTGGACCGGTCCGGTGCGGCAGTCCTTTCTGGCCGGCTGTCTGGCATCGCTTGCGGCCAATATTGAAGCGGCGGGAGGGCGGCTGATTTTCCGGGAAGGGGATCCGGTGCGTGCCCTTGCGCAACTCATTGCGGAGACTGGGGCGGAGGCGGTCTATGTGAACCGGGATCCGGATCCGCACGGGCAGGCGGTGGAGGCGAAACTGGCGGCCTGCTGCCGGGAGAACGGGGTGGCTCTGCACACGTTCAAGGACGTGGTGCTGCATGAGAGGGACGAAGTGCTCACTGGTTCGGGCGGGCCTTTCCGTGTTTTCACTCCGTACCGCCGGGCGTGGCAGAAGCTTCCCAAGCCGCAGGTGCTGCCTGCGGTGAAGCATTTCGGCGACCCGGGAAACCTCCTTTCGCTGCCCTGTCCGGATCTGGCGCGCTGGGGGCTTCCCGCGCCCGCCGCTCATGTCGTGCCTGCCGGAGAACGGGCGGCCCGGGAACGCATGAAGCAGGCCATGGATCGGGTGCTCTCTCGCTACGGAGAACGGCGGGACATTCCCGATGGCCAGACCACCTCGCGGCTCAGTCAGGACCTCCGGTTCGGGACTGTCTCGATCCGGGAGCTGCATGCCCGGGCGACCGCCCTGCAGCAGGGAGCCCCGGCCGCGGTCAGCGGCAGCATTGATACATGGATCAATGAACTCGCATGGCGCGAATTCTACATGCAGATCCTCTGGCATTTTCCGGATGTGCTGAGCCTTGAGTTCGATCCGAAATTCCGGGGACTGCCATGGGAATATGACGAGATGAAGCTGGAGCGCTGGAAGAGCGGGACGACTGGGTTTCCCATCGTCGATGCCGGGATGCGCGAACTCGCCGCTACCGGGTTCATGCACAACCGGGTCCGCATGATCACGGCCATGTTCCTGACCAAGGATCTGAGGCTCGACTGGCGGCTTGGCGAGCAGCACTTCATGCAGGCGCTCACTGACGGCGAAATCGCCAGCAATAACGGAGGCTGGCAATGGAGCGCCGGGACGGGAGCCGACGCCGCACCGTACTTCCGCATCCAGAATCCATGGACGCAGGCGAAACGCTTTGATCCCGAAGCGCGCTACATCCGGCGCTGGGTTCCCGAACTGGCGTCTGCGCCTTCCGATGCCCTCTTCGCCCCGCAGGTCACGGGGATCCCGGGGGCCCGCAGCTACCCGCGGCCCATGCTCGACCACAGCGAGGAACGCGACCGCACCCTTGCCATGTTCAAGCGCCACCGGGAACTGACCGCAGGGGCATGATATCAGGGAAGCAGAAAAATCGGGTCGTGTGCGCGAGCCATCCTCTGCCTGCTGAAGCGGCCTCGCCACACGCCAATTGCGCGGGTCATTGGGAAAAAAAGTGCATTTCGTCTCTTGCCAAGCCATCTCCCTGTGCTAAACCGCACCCTCCTTGCCGTCCGGGCCGGCTGCGGTCCGGCGGGTTCCTTGTCTCCGCTGGCGGAATTTCCGTTGCGCTGCAGACAGATCCCGGCCCGGTGGTGGTGTCCTTCAGAAAGTTTTCGTTTCCCCGATCCATTCCTCGAAATTCCCATGAAAGTCCGTGCTTCCGTCAAAAAACTGTGTGAATCCTGCCGCGTGATCCGCCGCGAGGGAGTGGTGCGCATTATCTGCAAGAACCCACGCCACAAACAGCGGCAGGGCTGAAATTCCTGTCATTTCCTTCATCCCAACTTCCGAACCGAATTTCCCATGGCACGACTCCTCGGCGTAGACATCCCCAATGAGAAGCGCATCGAAGCTTCTCTTCCTTACATTTACGGAATCGGACCGGCACTCGCCAAGCGAGTGCTGGAACAGGCGAACATCAATCCGGATACCCGGACCGGGGAACTCTCGAGCGAGCAGATCAGCGCGATCGTCTCTGTGGTTCAGGCCAACGGAATCGTTATCGAGGGCGACCTGCGCCGGGACATTCAGATCAACCTGAAGCGGCTGCAGCAGATCAACTGCTACCGTGGGATGCGCCACCGCAAGGGACTCCCTGTGCGGGGTCAGCGCACCAAGACGAATGCCCGTACCCGCAAGGGTCCCCGCCGGACGGTGGGCGTGCAGCGTTCCAAGAAATAATTTCACTGAAAGACCCTACCGAACTCTCCCATGGCAGAAGATCCGCAGAAACCCGCCGCTCCGGCCGCACCCGCCGCACCGGTTCCCGAAGGCCCCAAAGACGCTGCCGCGCTTCTCGCGGATCCGAATGAGGGCATTAAAATTGTCAAGGCCAAGGGCTCCAAGAACATAAGTTCGGGTGTGGTCCATGTGCTTGCGACCTTCAACAATACGATTGTGAGCGTCACGGATGCCCGCGGCAACGTGATTGGGTGGTCGAGCGCTGGCAAAATGGGCTTCAAGGGAAGCCGCAAGAGCACGGCGTATGCTGCGCAGTTGGTTTCGCAGGACGCCTGCCGTCAGGCGATGGGTCACGGTCTGCGCGAGGCTGAAGTCCGGGTCAAGGGACCTGGTGCCGGGCGCGAGTCGGCTGTGCGGGCCATTGCCGCGCTTGGCCTTGAGGTTTCGGTTATCAGGGATGTCACTCCGGTCCCGCACAATGGCTGCCGCCCTCCGAAGGCCCGCCGCGTTTGATTCTTTCTTAATTTTTTACCGTTTTTCCACATGGCTCGTTACACAGGACCCAAGGATAAGATCAGCCGCCGCTTCGGCGTCGCCATTTTCGGCCCATCGAAGGCGCTGGAGCGCCGGGCGTTTGCACCCGGTCAGCACGGTGCGCGCAGTGGCCGCAAGAAGCTTTCCGACTATGCGATTGCTCTCGGTGAGAAGCAGAAGCTCCGCTTTCAGTATGGCATGCTGGAGAAGCAGTTCCGTAAATTCTTCGAGGAAGCCTCCCGTCGCCGTGGGGTGACAGGTGAAATTCTTCTTCAGATGCTGGAATGCCGTCTGGACAATGTGGTTTACCGTCTGGGTCTGGCTCCATCGCGGAACGCGGCACGTCAGTATGTCGGCCACGGTCATGTCACGGTGAACGGCAAGAAGGTGAATATTTCA
>CAZSDE010000084.1:0-848 GCA_964605435.1 uncultured Akkermansia sp. | reverse complement strand
GCAAGCAGGGAGATGTGGTTTCCATGAAGCCATCCGTGCGTGCTCAGCAGAGGGGTCTGCGGGCATTGGATCTGACGCAGGCGATTGTAGTGCCGGAGTGGCTTACGCTGGACCGCGACAAGCTGACGGGCACTGTCAACCGACTTCCGAGCCGCGAAGAGATCGACCCGATCGTCAACGAGCAGCTGGTGGTCGAGCTTTATTCCCGTTGATCGGGGAAAGGGGATCACGCAACAAATCATGAAAACGGCACCTCTCAGAAGGTGCCGTTTTTTTGGCACTAGGGAAGCGGGGTGGTGTGTTTGTGGCAAAAGCGGTTGCGTGGCAGGGTGTGTGCATGGGGGGTTGTCAATCGGATGCTGGGCGTGTAAAAGCCTTTCAGGAACCCATTGAATCACGCTGAACTGTCATGCCCCCCCTACCCACGTCTGTCGTTTGTCCGGGATGCCGTACGGTGCTGGATGTGCCTGCGGGGGTTGCTGGGGTGATTGCGGAGTGTGCGAGCTGCGGTAGTGAGATTGAGATCCCCGGTCCGGACGGCGGGTTTCTGGAGGAGGGGCAGGGGGCGATGGTGGACCGTGCGGATTGGGACTTCGCGGACCTTGCGGAGCCAGCGGGAGGCGAATCGGCGACCGCGTCGCGCGGAGATTTCATGGGGCTCAGAAGCGCGGAGGATGACCTTGCAGTGCCGCTGTCGAGCGAATTCGCTGGAGCCTTCGACGATTTGTCGCTCGATCTAGAGCACCTGAATGCAGCCCGCGAAGCCGAGGAACTGCGCAGGAAGGCAGAAGCCGCCCGCGAAGCCGAGGAACTGCGGAAGAAGGCGGAAGCTGCCCGCGAAGCCGAGG
>CAZSDE010000083.1:0-10015 GCA_964605435.1 uncultured Akkermansia sp. | reverse complement strand
GGGGTTGAGCCTCCGGTGGTAACGGTGTCATCGACGATGACGACGATGTCGCCGGGTTTGAAATTCCCTTCGATGAGGCGGCCGCGTCCGTGGGATTTGGGTTGTTTGCGGATGGAGAAGACCTGAAGGCTGGCACCGGCGCGGGCGGCTCCGATGCCGATGGCGAGGGCGACGGGGTCGGCTCCCATGGTGAGGCCGCCGATGGCATTTGGCTGGGTGCCGAGGCGGGCGGATTCTGAGCGGACGAGGTCCCATCCGACTTCACCGAGGGCGATGGCTCCGTGGGGGTCGAGGGTGGTGAGGCGGGCGTCGCAGTAGAAGTCGCTTTTCTTTCCGGAGGCGAGGGTGAAGTCGCCGTACATGACGGATTTGCGGCGGAGGATGCTGAGGAGTTGCTGCCGCGCGTTCATGGGGGTGTGGGGTTGGGCGGGGGGAGGGGGGGGTGCCAGAGGAAAACGGGGAGCGGTGGGTTGGTCCGCGGGCGGGTAGGGAATTCCGGTTTGCGGAGCGGGCTGGTGGGCTTCCTGTTGAACGGGACGAGACATGAACGAAGAAACTCTGAAACAGTATCTGGAGCGGCAGCGGGAGCGGGTGGATGCGGCCTTGGAGCGTTATCTGCCGGGGGTGGACGAGCTGCCGGGGACGCTGCATGCGGCCATGCGGCATAGTGTTTTTGCTGGGGGGAAGCGGCTGCGGCCGGTCCTTGCGCTGGCGGCGTGCGGAGCTTGTGGCGGGGACGAGGAACGGGCGCTGGGGGTGGCGTGTGCGGTGGAGTGCATGCACACGTATTCACTGATTCACGATGATCTGCCGTGCATGGACGACGATGATTTCCGGCGTGGGCATCCGACTTGTCACAAGGTGTATGGGGAAGCGGTGGCGGTGCTCGCGGGGGATGCGCTGCAGCCTCTGGCATTTGGGTTGCTGCTGGAATCGCCTCCGGGGAGAGGCTATGGGGTGGGGGATCTGGTGCGGGAGCTGGCCGTGGCGGCTGGGTCGCGCCATCTGATTGGTGGTCAGGTGCTGGATCTGGAGGGGGAGTCGAGGCAGGTGAGTTTTGGTGAACTGCGGGCGATTCACGAGGGGAAGACGGCGGCGCTGCTGACGAGTTCGCTGCGGCTGGGCGGGATGGTGGGTGGGGCGGATGGAGTGCAATTGGCGGCGCTGACGAGGTTCGGGCATGCGCTCGGGCTGGCGTTTCAGGTGATTGACGACATTCTGGACGTGACGCAGACGTCCGAGAAGCTTGGCAAGACGGCGGGCAAGGATGTGGAGGCTGGGAAGAGCACGTATCCTGCGATTCTTGGGCTGGAGGCGTCGCGGGCGGAAGCGGCGCGGCTTACGGCCGAGGCGACTGAGGCGCTCGAGCCGTTTGGCGATGCGGCCCGGTGGCTGCATGAAATGGCCGGGCATCTGCTGGCGAGGGATTACTGAGCGTTCTCAGTCCGAGGGGCTGGGCGGGCAGCACTGGCGGAGGAAACCGTCGATTTGTTCCGTGAAGAAGCGGTGGGCGTCCCACGGGATTGGGAGGACGTGGTGCCGTTGGGAAGGGGCGACGACCCACGCTTCTGCGGGGGGCGAGGTGCCGTCCGGTGTCATTACTTCGATGAGAACGCGTTCGTAGAAGCTGCCTTCGAATTCGTCGAGTTGCCGGAGGGCGTCCATGGAAACGCCGGTGCGGAGCAGGCCGTGGGCGATGGCAACGGGCGGGGCGGGGACGAGGCCTGGGTAGGAAGCATTGCGGATGGCGCGGACTTCCCATCCGCGGGCGGTGGCGGGGATGGCGGGGCAGAGTGTTCCTGTGACTGCCTGCCAGACGGTGTCCGACATGAGAGAACCGTAGACGAAGAGATTCACGGTGGGGAGAATCTGCAGGTGGGGAGCAGGGATCCAGCGCAATCTGCGTGGAGCCGAGGATCGAGCTTGCTCCCGGGTGCTGGGACGGTGCAGTCTGCGTGCATGAGGCAGATTCTGATTTCCGTGCTGGCTGGGCTCGTCGTTTCCGCGGGGGCGGAGGAAACCGTGCGTGTCCTTGTCTGGGACGAGCAGCAGCCCGAGCAGAAGCAGGCGTATGGCGATCGTTTTCTGGGAGAGACGATTGCGGCGCATTTGTCCGGATTGCCGGGGATCCGGGCAAAGTCGGTGAGTCTGGCGTCGCCGGAGCAGGGGCTGGATGAGGCGACGCTGGAGCAGTGCGATGTTCTCATCTGGTGGGGGCATGTGAAGCATCAGGCCGTGACGCAGTCGGCGACCGAACGGGTGGTGGCGCGGGTGCGGGAGGGGAAGCTTGGTCTGGTGGCGCTGCATTCGGGGCACTGGGCGCGGCCCTTTGTGCGTTTGATGCAGGAGAGGGCGAAGGACGATGCGAAGGCGGCCATGCCTGCGGAGCAGCGGGAGGGGGCGCAGCTGGAGGTGGTCAATGATCAGGTGATCGGGGTTGGGGTGAAGGCCGATGCGAAGCTGACGCCATTTGTGGAGAAGACTGGGGAGAATGTGTGGCGGCTGACTTTGCCTGCGTGTGTCTTTCCGGCGTGGCGGGCCGATGGGATGCCTGGGAAGATGACGACCCTGCTGCCGGAACATCCTCTGGCGGCGGGATTGCCGGGGAAGTGGGAAGTCCGTCAGACCGAGATGTACAGCGAGCCATTTCACGTGCCCCCGCCCGACGCCGTGGTTTTCGAGGAGAGATGGGACAAGGGCGAGCACTTCCGGAGTGGCTGTGTGTGGAAGGTCGGCCTTGGCCGGGTCGTCTATTTCCGGCCGGGTCATGAATCGTACCCGGTCTATCGTCAGGCCGAGCCTCTCAAGGTGCTGGAGAATGCGGTGCGCTGGCTGCCGGTGGCGGGGCGGGAGCGCTGAGCCATGGGTGGGCCAACTGCAACGAATTCTGTCCGGGTGCGGGCGGGAAAGCGCGGCGGGCCCGCAGATAATCCGAGAGGAACCTGAACGTTTCCGAGTTTTGAATTTATGCGTGCGTCACTGATTTCCGCTGCTGTGCTTCTGGGTCTGCTGCCTGCGGGGGCGCAGGTTCCTCTGGTTCCGTCCCTGCCTCCGGAGCAGACGAGGGTGGCCCTGTTTCCGGACTACCGGGAGGGCGGGGGTGGGCAGCGTCTGGTGCATCCGCAGCGGCTGGCGAATTTCCGGGTGCATCTGGAGTTCCGTCTGCCGGGGGATGCGGCGCGGGCTTCGCTGCAGTTTGGTGAGGGAGCGGTGCTGCCGCTGGCGGCACCGGCGGATGGCAGTTGGCGGACTCTCGAGGTGCGGGCCGAGCAGTTGGAGGGAAATCCGGGAATCTACAGTGCCGAGATTGACGGGAAGCCGGTGGCTGAGGATGCGGCGATGGGGGTGACGGTGGGGGAAGCGAAGGAGCGGCCCGCGGGGCAGCTGCGGTTCGACCGGGATTTCACGGTGATGGTATCGTTCCGGGCGGGGGGTGACGGGGCCTTGTTTTCGTTCTGCCGGAGAGAGGAATGGGAACCCGGGGCCAAGATGCTGGGGTTGCGGGACGGCCGATTGTTCTACGATGTCGGCTGGCTGGGGGCGGTGACGGGGCGGGCGCAGAATCTGAGTGATGGGAAGCCGCATACGGCAGTGCTGCGGATCAGTGACGGGCGGGTGAGGTTGTTTGTGGACGGGCGGCCCGATGGCAGCGGGGAAGGCTTCCGGCGTCCGGATGCCGAGGGGCATCGGCTGCATGTCGGGCTGGGCAGCAAGGGTTTTGTGGGTGATCTCGGGAAGGGTGGAGTGAGTCAGCTGCGGTACTGGGAGCGGGGCTTGAGCGACGAGGAAGCGAGGGCGCTGAGCCGGGGCGAGGCGGGTGCCGTCAATACTCCGCTGTACGAATGGAAGGGGGAAGCCGCCGAAGCGACCTTTCCGCGGGGCATTCCTGGAATTCCCGTGAGACTGGGTCTGCAGCTGGAAGGCGGTGCGGAGATCCGCGGGGCGTGGGCGCAGCCATTGGATGTGGCGGATCATGCTGTGCTCATCCGTGGACAGAATGAAGCGACGCTGGCCGAGGGAGCGAAGATTTACCGGACCCTGTGTGTGACCTGTCATGGCACCGAGAAGCAGGAAGGCTCGATGCCGACCTCGCGCAAATTCCATCTCGAGGACTTCCGGAACGGGAGCGATCCATGGCGTCAGTATCAGACGCTGACGCATGGCTATGGGCTGATGATGCCGATGCCGCAGTACACGGCTGCGCAGAAGTACGCCGTGATCCATTACATCCGGGAGAGCCTCGTGCGTCCGTTCCATCCGTCGCAGTATGCCGAGCCGGATGAACAGTGGCTGGCATCGCTGCCGCGGCGCATGAAGACGCTGCCTGCCGAGGAAGCGCCGAAAGAAGATCCGGCCACGCAGCACGAGCGGATGGACTACGGGCCGTATCTCATGTGGACCTATCAGACCGGGCCGGAGACGATTGCGCAGAAGGGGATTGCGGTGCGGCTGGACGAGGGAACCGGCGGGGTATCGCGTGGCCGGGCGTGGATGGTTTACGAACACGACACCCTGCAGGCGGCTGCGGCGACCACGGGGTCGTTCATTGACTGGCGCGGGGTCGCCTTCGATGGATCGCATGGAACGCATGCGAGCCTCACCGGTGAACCGCTTTTTGTGAATCCCGATGCGCCGGCCTGGGCGAATCCGGAGACGGGCAACTGGGATGATCTGAGGTTCCGCGGGAGGGATGGGAAGCCGTACGGGCCGCTGCCGCGCACATGGTGCCGGTTCGAGGGACTGCACCGGCATGGCCTGGTCAGCGTGCTGCAGTACACCGTGGGAGAGGCGCGGTTTTTTGAAGCCGCGGAGATGATCGAATACGGGACGCATCCGTTGTTTGTGCGGACGATCAATGCGGGGAAATCCGCGCGTGATCTGCGGCTGCGGGTGGCCCCGGAAGCAGGCGGGCTCGTGGTGCACGTGGCTGGAGAAGGAGTGAGCGTCGCTAGGGAAGCCGGGTTCCACGTGCTTGCCATTCCAGCGGCGGCCACGCCTGTGAACTTCCGGATCGGACTGACGCGGGGAACCGACGATGCCAGCGTGGCGGCGCTTGTGCGGGCCGCGCGGCTACCGCTGGAACTGGGGGAACTGACGCAGGGTGGTCCGGCCCAGTGGAATCAGACGGTGGAGACCGAGATCGCTCCCGGGGACGAATCCGGGCCCTTTGCGGGCGATGTGCTCACTCATCCGGATGCGGCTGCCAATCCGTGGCAGTCGTGGCTGCGGCTGACGGGTTTTGATTTTCATCCCGACGGCGACCGGGCGGTGGTCTGCACGTGGATGGGAGATGTGTGGAGCGTGGAAGGAATTGGTCAGGCCACTGGGAAGCTCCGCTGGCGCCGCATGGCCACGGGATTGTTTCAGCCTCTTGGGCTGAAGATTGTCGGTGGGGAGATTTACGTGTGCTGCCGTGATCAGATTGCGAAGCTGCACGACCGGAATGGCGATGGCGAGACGGACTTCGTGGAATGCTTCAACAGCGATCATCAGGTCACTGAGCATTTCCATGAATTTGCGATGGGGCTGCAGGCCGATGCGGCTGGAAATTTCTACTATGCGAAGTCCGGGAGGCATGCGCTCAAGGAAGTGGTGGCGCATCATGGGACCCTGCTGAAGGTGAGTGCCGATGGAGGGCGCACGGATATTCTCGCGACAGGCTTCCGGGCGGCCAATGGAGTCTGTCTCAATCCGGACGGCACCTTTTTCGTGACGGATCAGGAAGGTTTCTGGACGCCGAAGAACCGGATCAATCTGGTGCGCGGGACTGGGCCGCAGGAATTCTACGGGAACATGTTCGGGTACACACCGGTGACGGATTCCTCCGATGCGGCCATGGAGCAGCCGCTCTGCTGGATCACGAATGCATTCGACCGGTCGCCATCCGAGCTGGTGTGGGTGCCGCGGGAAGCCCGCTGGGGTCCCTTCAATGGGGCGCTGCTCAATCTTTCGTATGGGTATGGCCGGATCTACACTGTGCCGCATGAAATGGTGGGCGGACAGGCGCAGGGGGGGATGTGTGCGCTGCCGCTGCCGCAGTTTCCGACCGGGGTGATGCGCGGGCGTTTCCACACACGGGATGGGCAGTTCTATGCCTGCGGGATGTTTGCGTGGGCGGGGAATCAGAGTCAGCCCGGTGGATTCTACCGGGTCCGCTGGACTGGCCGGCCGGCTCTGCAGCCGCTTGGGCTGCGGTTCCGGCGCGATGCGGTCGAGATTGATCTGAGCGATGCGCCCGATGCGGCGACCGTGGGCGAGGCGGGCCGCTATGAGGTGCGGGCGTGGGATCTGAAGCGGTCGGCAAACTATGGCAGCGGGCATGTGGGAGAGCATGAGCTGGAGGTGACGGCGGCGGCGCGGCGCGGGGAACGCACGGTGGTCCTGACCGTGCCCGGGCTGCATCCTGCGATGGGGGTGTCGGTGAGTTGCCGGTTCCGCGGGGCCGATGGGAGTGAACAGGAGAGGGTGATTCACGGGACGATTCACCGGATTCCCGATCCCTGACGGACAAGGAGTTGCCGGGTTTTCCAGAGGGAGTGGCGCTGCGGCCGGGCGGCACCCTGTGAATTCCGTTATCGTGCGGTTGCCGGGGAGGGAGAGATGCGCTTTGATCCGCGCGTCTGCCTGCGGGCTGGCAGCGGCTGGGGCGGATACGCTGACGGAGAACCGGGATTGCCACCGGTTCCTCCCGGCGGCTTGCTTGCCGCGCCGCAACCCTTGCTATCTGGCATGAGCGACATTCTCCGCAGTCCGACGGTGCTGGTGCTGAACCGGCACTGGCAGGCGATTGATGTGAAGACCCCGGCGGAAGCCTTCGGGATGATGGCGACTGGTTCTGCCAGTGGATTGGACATCACCATGGAAGGCATGCGTCCGGTGGGCTGGAAGGAATGGCTGACGCTGCCGGTGCGGGAACATGATCTGCCGGTGCGGACGGTGCGGGGTTCCGTGCGGGCTCCGACGGTGCTGGTGCTGGCGCGGTTTGCGCGCATGCCGCGGCGGCGGCTGAGTTTTTCGCTGCGTGGGCTGTGGGAACGCGACGGCGGTATCTGTCAGTACACAGGACGCCAGCTTCAGCCTGGAGAGGGGAATATCGATCACGTGGTGCCGCGGAGCCGCGGCGGGGCGTCGAACTGGGAAAACTGCGTGCTGGCCTGCAAGCGGGTGAATCAGCGCAAGGGAGACCGGACGCCGGACGAAGCCGGACTGCAGCTGCTGCGGGCTCCGGTTCCTCCGCGGGAATTGCCGGCGTCTGCCTTCATCCGCAACACGCATGGGATCCGCGACTGGGAAGCCTTTCTGGCCTCCTGAGCCGGAGGCGGTACGGGTACTTGTTTTCCGGCGGGAGGAAATCGGGTCGTGACATGCCTGCGGGCATACGTCATGCTGGGGTGACTCCCCGATGAAACTGCTGCTGCCGATTTTTCTGTGTTTTCTGTTCCTGCTGCCGGCTCCGGCGGCGCTGGTGAATCTTGCGAGGTCGGGCACGGCGGCGGCATCGTCCGAAGGTTATGGATCGATTGCTTCCGATGGCAATGACGGGAACCGGAACGGGACGTTTTCGGTGGGATCGGTCTTTCACACGCTCAACGAGACCGGGCCGTCGTGGTGGCAGGTGACTTTGCCTGTGGGCAGTGTGCTGGATCACGTGCGGATCTTCAACCGGACCGATGCCGTGCAGGGATCGGTCGGCAATTTCCGGATCGTGGCGCAGCGGGGTGGAGTGGAAGTCTTCAATCAGGTGTTTCTGGCGGCGGCGGCGACTGATACGGGGAATGCGAAGGCGTGGGGAACATCGGCGCTGCGTGGGGTGCAGGCTGATCTGCTGAGGCTTGAGCGGGTTTCCAATGCGGCCCCGGCGGTTAATTTTCTGACCTTTGCCGAGCTTGAAGTCTGGGGGACCGTGGGGGCACGGGAACCACTCATCACGCCGGTGAGCATCGCAGCTTCACCGGCGGGCAGCGGAACGGCGGCCGGTGATGCGCATGATGGTGACATTCATGGGGCGCTGGGGGCGGCTGGTTCTCCGGTGTACCGTTCGGCGGCGGCGGGGATCGGGCAATTCTGGGAAGCGGATCTGGGGACGGACATGCGGGTGGCTTCGATCCTGCTGTTCAACCGGATCGATGGGGCGGACACGAGCAATGTGCGGGTGCGGCTGGTGGACGGGGCCGGGACGACGGTGTGGTCGCAGACGGTGACCATGGCGGTGGGCAGTGTCACGCCGTTCCGGTATGGGGCGGAAGTGGAACCGAATCTGGTGGGACGGAAGGTGCGGGTGGAGACGATCGCGGGGGAATTTCTGAGTCTTGCGGAGGTGCAGACCTTCGGGACACCGCTGGCGATTCTGCCGCCGGTGGTGGCGAATGCGGAACCCTCGGGCATCGGAGCAACGGGAGCCACGGTGGGAGCGGTGCTGGAAACCGCGGGGTTTGCGCCGACGCGGCTGCGGCTGTACCATGGTCCGGCGGATGGGGGCAGCGATCCTGCGGCGTGGGCGGCCTCGGCCGATCTGGGAGTGCAGACCGGGCCGGGAACATTTCCGTTCGTGCTCAGTGGGCTTCCGGTGGCGACTCCCTATTTCTACCGGGCGTATGCGGAAAACGAGGCGGGGTCCGACTGGGCGGATGCTTCCGTGCGCTTGGTGACGCTCGAGGTGAGCCGGGCGGCTGTGCTGCTGCAGCCGGCCTTCGGAGTGACGGGGCATACGGCCTTGCTCAACGGTATGGTGACCTTTACGGGCCACGCTGCGCCCGTGGTGCGGCTGCATTGGGGGCCCGTGGATGGCGGCGACGATGCGGCCGCGTGGGAACGGGTGGTTGATCTGGGAGTGCAGACCGGCGTTTTCGGGCATTACCTGAACGCGCTGCAGCCCGGGACGCGCTACTTCTGCCGCGTCAGTGCGGTCAATGCCGGCGGAACGGCATGGAGCGGGGCGACGCAGTCTTTTGAGAGCAGTCAGCGTCCGGCGGTCGTCATCAATGAAGTTCATTACGAACCGGCCGATGAGACGCGGAATACCGAGTTTGTGGAGCTGTGGAATCCGGCGGCGGTTCCCTTCAGCCTCGCTGGCTGGCGGCTCAGTGGCCCCGTGAACTACACCTTTCCGGCGGGCGTGGTGCTGCCGCCCGGTGGGTATGTGGTGGTGGCCGGGAATGCGGCTGCCTTTCAGACAGCGTATGGGTTTGCGCCTGCCGGGGCATGGACTGGGAGGCTGCGGAACCGGGGTGACCGGATTGTGCTGACGGATGCGGCTGGAGGTCCTGTGGATGATGTCGATTATTCGCCGGGTTTTCCGTGGCCGACGGCTGCGGCGGGTGCTGGGCCGAGCATGGAGCTGATTCATCCGGCGCTGGAGAATGATGCGGGCGGGGCCTGGCGCAGTTCGCAGGCCATGCCGCGTCAGCAGACGCCGGGGGCAGCGAATTCGGTGTTTGCGGTGGCGGCACCGCCAGCGGTGAGCCGGGTCGAGCACACGCCCGTGACACCGGCGGCGGGGCAGGATGTGTTGATTTCCGCGAAGCTCGAGGACCGCAACGGGGTGGCCTCCGCCCGCGTGCTTTATCAGGTGGTGAATCCCGGGGCCTACATCCGGAAGGCGGATGCCGCCTATCAGAACGGCTGGATGCCGCTCGCCATGAACGACGCGGGGACCGACGGAGACGGGCAGGCCGGGGACGGGATCTGGTCGGTCCGGATTCCTGGTTCCGTGCAGCTGCACCGCCGCCTCATCCGTTACCGGATTGAAGCCGCCGACACGATTGGCGGGAGCGTGCGGGTTCCCTATGCCGATGACGAGCAGCCGAATTTCGCCTATTTCTGCTACAACGGGATTCCGGCGTGGAGTGGGGCCATTACGCCGGGAGGCACTGGGCCGCGCGGGGTTGTGAATTCCTATTCGCCCGAACTGCTGGGATCGATTCCCCCTTGGCACCTCATTGCGAACGGCACTGACGTCACCAATTGCCAGTACAACAGTTCCAGTGACGGCCAGCGGTTTTCCGGAACCATGGTG
>CAZSDE010000082.1:0-10037 GCA_964605435.1 uncultured Akkermansia sp. | reverse complement strand
CAAACTGAAGAATGTCTATTTCTGGAAATCCCGGGTCTCCGCCAGCGGAGCCAGTTCTCTCCAGAAGGCCCTCCCGGGATCAACGGTCACCATCGACTGATCGGCCCGGCTTCCTGTCGCGATTTTCCCCGCGACAGATTGACGGCCCCCGCTACCCTCGGCCCCGTCATGAATGTCCTCATCACGGGCGGAGCCGGCTTCATCGGAAGTCACCTCGCCGCTTCCCTCCAGCACCGCGCCCGCGTCCGCATCCTCGATAACTTCCGCACCGGCCACCCGGATAATCTCAAGGGCATCAGCGCGGACCTCATCGAAGGCGACATCTGCGACGCCGCCACGGTCGCCTCGGCCATGCAGGACATCGACTACGTTTTCCATATGGCTGCCTTCGTGAGCGTGCCGGAAAGCATGGCCCATCCCGCCGAATGCGAACGCATCAACGGAGCAGGACTCGTCAACGTGCTCGAAACCGCGGCCAAGGCAGGCGTCCGCAAGGCTTTCTTCCCCAGCTCGGCCGCGGTCTACGGCAACAACCCGGCGGTTCCCAAGACTGAGGAAATGCTCCCGGAACCGCTCAGTCCCTACGCCGTCACCAAACTCGCAGGCGAAGGCTGGTGCCGTTACTACCACCAGAGCGGGCGACTCCCCACGGTCGCTTTACGCTTCTTCAATGTCTTCGGCCCGCGCCAGGACCCCAACGGCCCCTATGCCGCAGCCGTCCCCATCTTCATCGGCCATGCCATGGAGCACAAACCCCTCACGATCTTCGGCGACGGATCCCAGACGCGCGACTTCATCCACGTCGCAGATATCTGCGACGCCATCACCCACGTCACCACCCACCCGGATACCCACGGAGTCTACAATGCCGGATACGGCAAAGCCATCACCGTCCTCGCACTGGCCCGCACCATTCTCCAGCTCACAGGCTCCGATTCCCCCATCGTCCACCTCCCGGAACGCCCGGGCGATGTCCGCCACTCGCTCGCCAGCATCGACCGGCTCACCAGCACAGGCTTCGCCCCGGCCGGTTCCCTTGCCTCCGGACTCGCCGCGACCATCGCTTCGTTCCCGCAGTGACCCCGCCCCCACCCGGCCACATCTACTGGCAATGCCAGCGCTGCACCAACTGCTGCCGCTGGCCCGGCGACGTCCGCATTTCCCCAGCCGAAATCTCCGCCATCGCCAGCCACCTCGGCATCCCGGAAGCGGAATTCATCGAACGCTTCACCCGCCTCCGCGCTGACCGACTCGGCCTCTCCCTCATCGACCACCCGGACCATTCCTGCATCTTCCTCAAGGGCCACGACTGCGCCATCAATCCGGTCAAACCCCAGCAGTGCCGCGACTTCCCCAACCTCTGGAACTTCCCAGGCTGGCAGAAAGTCTGCGAAGCCATCCCGGTCACCGTCCACGAAGGCGACCACTTCAAGGATGGCCACCGCGCCAGCGATTGACCCAGCCCGCAACCCTGCGTACCAGCCCCGCCCGCATCCCAGCAATTTTCCGACCACTCCCCATGATCCCCAACGTCCTCGCCGAACGCTACGCCACCCCAGCCATGACCTCGATCTGGTCGCCGGAAGGGAAAATCCTCCTCGAACGCGAACTCTGGATCGCGGTCATGAAGGCGCAGCGCGACCTCGGACTCGACATCCCCGCCGAGGCCATCGCCGCCTACGAAAAGGCCAAAAACGACATCAATGTCGCCCGCATCATGGAACGGGAACGCGTCACCCGCCACGACGTGAAGGCCCGCATCGACGAATTCTGCGAACTGGCCGGCCACGAACACATCCATAAGGGAATGACGAGCCGCGACCTCACCGAAAACGTGGAACAGCTCCAGTCGTTCCGTGCCCTCCAGATTTCTCTGGTCCGCTCGGTCGCGGTCCTCGCCGCCTTGAGCCGCCGCGCTTCGGAAACCCGCGATCTCATTCTCACGGCCCGTACCCACAACGTCGCCGCCCAGCCCACCACCCTCGGCAAACGCCTCGCCATGTTCGCCGAGGAACTCCTCGGCGGCCTCACTTCCCTCGAACACCTCATCGCCACCTACCCGGTCCGCGGCATCAAGGGTGCCACCGGAACCCAGCTCGACCAACTCAACCTCTTCGGCGGCGATCACGCGAAAGTCGCTTCCCTCGAACAGAAAATCACCAGCCACCTCGGCCTCCCGGCTTCCTGCACCGCCGTCGGCCAGGTCTACCCGCGCAGCCTCGACTTCCGTGTCGTCTCCGCCCTCACCGATACCGCCAGCGGCCCCTCGTCCTTCGCCCGCACCCTCCGCCTCATGGCGGGTCACGAACTCGCCAGCGAAGGCTTCGCCCCCGGCCAGACCGGCTCCAGCGCCATGCCCCACAAGATGAACAGCCGCTCGTGCGAACGCATCAATGGCCTCCATCTTATTCTCAAAGGCTACCTCACGATGGCGTCCGGACTCGCCGGCGACCAGTGGAACGAAGGCGATGTGTCCTGCTCAGTCGTCCGCCGCATCGTCCTCCCGGACAGCTTCTTCGCCTTCGATGGCCTCCTCGAAACCACCCTCGTCGTCCTCCAGCAGATGGAAGTCTACCCCGACGTCGTCGCCCGCGAAACCCATCGCTACCTCCCCTTCCTCCTCACCACCACCTTCCTCATGGAAGCAGTCAAATCTGGCGTCGGTCGCGAAACCGCCCACGAAGCCATCAAGGAACACGCCATCGCCGCCGTCCGCAGCCTCCGCAGCGGGGCCGCCTCGGAAAACGACCTCCTCGACCGCCTCGCTGCCGACCCCCGGCTCGGCTTCACCAAGGACCGCGTCCTCGCCATCTTCCAGCACAGCGCCACCCGCACCGGGGCCGCCACCAGCCAGGTCGACGCCCTCGCCGATACCACCGCCACATGGCTCGACCGCTACCCCGCGGCCCGCTCGGTCTCCCCAGGCGTCATCCTCTGACCGCTCATCCCAAGGAAATCAACTGCAGCACCAGCCGAGCGGATCCGTAGGTAGACAACACTCCCTGCCCACCGCTCCTCCCACCGCAAGGTAAGGTGCTGGTCGCCGCCAGGCCTCTGCCGGTCACTCGCTCCAGCACAAAAAAACCGGCTGCCAGTCCCCTGGGAACCCGGCAGCCGGTCAAATCTCAGATGTTCCGGGATCTTCCCGGAATCTTCAGCTCACTTGGCCGCAGCCACGAGCTTCGCCGCACGCGACTTGATGCGGTTCGCCTTGTTGCGGTGAATCACGCCACGGTTGGCAGCCTTGTCGGCCACCGACGAAAGCAGGGCCAGCTTGGGAGCCGCCGCCGCACCGTCCTTGGCCGCCGTCGCCTGATTGAGACCACGACGCGCGTTCTTCACACGGGTCTTCATCGATTTGTTGCGGAGCGTGCGGGTCTCGGTCTGACGGACACGTTTTTCAGCGGACTTGTTATTGGCCATGGATGGTTTTCAGGAAAACTTGGAAATGAAAAGGAGGATGAGCGTACCAGCCGATTGCAGACTGTCAAGCCGGGGAAACAACAGAATCAGCGCTGCGCCACAGCCTTTTCACGCTGACCCCGCAGTGCCGGACCGCGCTCCGGGCGACTCGGCGGCTGGTACACGTATTCCTTCTGAAACTTCGCCTCCAGCGGCAAGCCCCCCTGCTCGATGACCACCGGCGTGCCCACGGGCGTCCGGTTGAAGAGATCAATCACATCCATGCTCCGCATGCGCACACAGCCGTAACTCGCCGGACGCCCGATCTTCCCCTCTTCGGGCGTCCCATGAATGTAGATAAACCTCCGCAGGGTGTTCCGGTTCTTTCCTTCCATCCCCGCCAGCCATAGAATCCGCGTCACCACCGGATCCCGGCCCGGCGAATTCGGCGGCAGAATCTCCCCAGTCGGCCGTCGCGATTTGAAAACCATGCCCGGAGGCATTCCCTGACCGATCTTCCGCACCACCCGCAGCTTGCCCGTCGGCGTCCGGCAGCTGTTCATCTGATCCCCAAGACCAAACTTCGATGTCGAAACCCCATACACGCGGACCGGTTCCCCACGTTCATACAGGGCCGCCTTCTGATCCTTCACACTCACGACAATCTCACGGTGCTCCCGGGTCGTCCCGCAGCTGCTCAGCAGCATCGCCCCCAGCCCAGCTGCCATTGCTCCCACCAGCCGCTTGCGGCCACCCGTCTGATCAGTTGTTCCGTCGCTCATGGTCTCATGGTCTCTTCTTGAGGACTACGCAGCCACCGGGCCACCTTCATCCTCTTTCTGACTCCCGGGAAACAGCTGGGGCAAGGATCCCCAGACCACGTACCAGAAGCCTGCCATGAACAATAACAAAAAGGGAACGGAACTCCAGTAATTTTTTAAGAAAGCCGAAATAAGGGCAATCGTGAAGTAAACCGCAAGCGCCACCTCGGATCCCAAAGCGATGGATTTCAGAGACTTGTAATTCTTCTGAGCCGCGGGAGCCTTCTTCTTGCCTTCGATCCCGAACTTCGGGGTGCGCACGAAGGGGGATTCCTTATTGAAGAGGGCTTCGAGCACCGCGCGGCCATTGTTGACGGCCATGCCGACAAGCACGGCGATCAGCATGGGATAATACATCATGTGCCGCAGCCAGTGACGCGGGTAGGCAGCCATCTGACTCGACAGATAGAAGAGGGCCACGGAAACGGTCGACAGAATGAAGACGGGGAGGTCGAGGAGGAGGAAGCGGTGACCGCCGAGGTTGAACTGCTGGCCCATGCCCGGCCAGGCGACGACGCACTGGCAGAGGAGCAGCAGATTCATGAAATTGATGCCGAGATGGACGGTCGCCTCGAGCTTGATGGCGAGCGGTTGCCTGCTCCGCCACACCGGTCCCAGCATCTTCTTGCAGGTCTGAATCGATCCCTTCGTCCAGCGGTGCTGCTGTGTCTTGAATCCGTTCACATCGACCGGCAGTTCGGCGGGCGTAATCAGGTCACAGAGGAACACGAACTTCCAGCCCTTCATCTGCGCACGGTACGAGAGATCAAGGTCCTCCGTGAGCGTGTCGTGTTCCCAGCCCCCCGCATCCACAATGGCTGCCTTCCGCCAGATGCCAGCCGTCCCGTTGAAATTGAAGAAGCGTCCGGCCCGGCTGCGCGCCACCTGTTCGACCACAAGGTGACCATCAAGGAACATGGCCTGCACCTTCGTCAGCAGCGAATAGTCGCGGTTGAGATGCCCCCAGCGGCTCTGCACCAGACCGATGCGGGGGTCGGTAAAGTAATGAATCATCTCCCTCAGCACCCCGGGCGGAGGAATGAAATCGGCATCGAGAATGAAGACATATTCGCCGCGCGCAGTCTTCAGCCCATTTTCCATGGCCCCTGCCTTGAAGCCCTCCCGGTTGGTCCGGTGAATGTGCGTCACATCGAAGCCCTCGGCCCGCAGCTTCTCTTCTTCCTCCTGACAGATTGCCACAGTTTCGTCGGTCGAATCGTCGAGGATCTGAATCTGCAGCAGATGCCTGGGATAATCGAGTCCCGCCACGGATTCCACAAGGCGCCGCACCACGTGCATTTCATTGAAGACGGGAAGCTGCACGGTCACGAGCGGAAGTTCCGTAAAGCGCGCCGCCGGCCGAGGGGGACGCCGGTAATGCTTCCAGAACAGCCAGACGATGTAGAATCGATGCAGCCCGAACAGGGTGAGCCCGACCACTACCGGCAGGTAGCAGACAAACCAAAGGGTGGTCTTCCAGTCCCAGGTCATATGACAGTCAAAACAGAAAAGCCCGGGCAACTGACAGCCGGGCAAGTTGACCTGTCACTGCGGCGGAATCGCCGGGCCGTCAAGACGGTTTCCCGCCCGACGGAACTGCCGGAGCAGCAACCCGCAGCAGATTCCACACCCCGGTGAAAACCGAATCCGGAAATCCCATGGCCTTCTTGAGTCCATAATCCCGGTCGATCACGT
Organism: uncultured Akkermansia sp.; assembly: GCA_964605435.1. GTDB lineage: Bacteria > Verrucomicrobiota > Verrucomicrobiia > Verrucomicrobiales > V1-33 > V1-33. Next base: position 4,119 of record CAZSDE010000082.1, on the reverse strand, counting down.
TGCTCACGGCTGCCCAGTTGCGTTCGGCTTCCGCGGAAATGAGACCCCGCCGCCGCGGCCAGGCGGGCAGCACGGGCACGGGAAAATCACTGCCGTGGACGAGCCGGTGATGCCACTCGGGCCGGCGCAGCAGGCGGGGCAGTCCGGCGCTCCGCAGCGGCAGATTGAGGGCACTGATGTCGGCATGGAGCCGTGGCCAGCGCTCCATCATCGCCAGCAGCACGGCCAGATAGTCGGGGTCCCGCAGCCCGCTCCGCGTGGCCGCATGCGCCGCAATCACGGTCACCCCGGCTTCCAGCGCTCCCACCAGCGTGCGGGGATCAGCCAGCGAGGGATCGACCTGCGGAATGGTATGCTCCCCGCCCGTATGCGCGAGAAACGGCAACCCGGCCTCCGCCATGCGTTCCCAGAATTTCCGGTACCGCGGCAGCCGGCTATCGATGTTCTGACAGTTCGGCAGGCACTTCATCATGACCGCACCCCGTTCCAGACAGCGCTCGAGTTCGTCCATGGCATCCGCCCGGGCCGGATGAATGGAGACAGCCGGCAGCAGTTCCGGATGCTGAGCACACACCGCAAAGACATAGTCATTCGGCACGAGCATCGAGCCGACCGCCAGCTTCCGCCCGCCCGCATCGTATACTTCCTCGTGGGCCAGCAGAACCGCATGCGTGAGCGGACTCTCCCGCAGCCAGCGCACCAGCAATTCCACATACGCCTCGTCAAAGCCAGCCACCCGCCACGATACCGTCATCCCCAGCTGCCGCAGCATCCAGTCAGCCAGAAACCGATGGAGAAACGGCGGGCGCAGCCAGCAGCCCGATCCCGTCAGTCCATTGCCGACGAGGTGCACATGCATGTCGACCGGACCGCGGTCTGCTGGCGGCACCGTGATCATGCGCAGAACAGGTCTGATGCAATCAGGACGATGGCAGGGCGGCGGCATCGCCTCCCTTGCCCTTCTTCTCCGGTGCTTCGCGTTCCAGCCCACTGGCCGCTTCCAGTGCCAGCGCATCCGCATCGAGAATCTGCTGCCGCAGATTGAGCTTCCGCTTCCGCGCCCACCAGAGCACCACCGGGCTGGCAATGAAAATCGTCGAGTAAACCCCCGACAGCATCCCGATCAGCATCGCAAAGGAAAAGTCCGCCATCGATTTGCCACCGAACAGCCACATCGCGAGCACCGCCAGCGCCGTCACCCCCGACGTGATGATCGTCCGGCTGAGGGTCGCACTGATCGCATGATTCAGAATGCTCTCCAGATCACCAGTCATCGTCCGCAGATTGTCCCGCACCCGGTCAAAGATCACGATAGTGTCATTGATGGAATACCCTGCGATCGTCAGGAAGGCACCGACGAGAATCAGACCGATTTCCTTGCCCGCGAGCGCACAGACGCCGACGGCAATCGTCACGTCGTGCAGAATCGCCACAATACCCCCGATCGCGAACGGCATTTCAAACCGGAAGGTCAGGTAGATGAAAATGCCGAGCAGGCCCAGTCCGAGGGCCCAGAACGGCCTCTTGAGCATTTCGCCGCCGACCGCGGAACCCATGGATTCCGCCGATGCTTCGGCTATCTTCTGCTTGGCCACTTCGTCCGCTCCCGCCAGATTCGCGGCAAGATGCGTGCGGATGGCGTCCGCGGTCGCCGGTGGGCTGCGCAGAATCACATACGGTTCACCCGTGAGGGGCTTCACCGTACTCACATTGACATTGGCGGCTTCCAGCACCGATCCGTCCTTCGCCGTGAATTTCCATGAACCCATGGCGGTGCGCTTCGCTTCTTCCGTCGCCCCCGCCGCTCTCCTGGGCGGTGCGCACCGCATCCTCCGTCGCCCCCGGGACACCGGTCAGACTCACAATGTCGGCCCCCCGGAGTTCGTAGCCAAGTACCTTCTGACCCTTCAGCGCCACCACCGCCACCATGGCAGCACAGAGCACCGCGGAAATCGTGAGCCACAGCTTCCGCTTGCCCATGAAATCATAGAGCCGGTTCTCGATCAGTTCCATGAACGAAAGCTTCTGCAACCCGGCCCCGCTCAGCCAGAGGAAGCAGACCCGCGTGATGAGCAGCGCCGAGAGCTACGACGCGATCAGACCAATCGTCAGCGAAAGACCGAAGCCCTTGACCGCACCGGTCGCGATCACGATCATGATGATCGAGGTGATCAGGGTCGTGATGTTCGAGTCGAAAATCGCGGAAAATGCCTTCTCGTACGATGCCGAAATCGCAGGTCCGAGGCTGCGCCCGGCCTTGAATTCCTCGCGCATGCGTTCGTAGATCAGGACGTTGGCATCGATGGCCATCCCGAGGGTCAGAATGATCCCGGCAATCCCCGGCATGGTGAGAGTCTGGTCGAAAACCCGCATGGCACCCAGCAGCAGGAGGAGATTCACGACGAGGCCAATCACCGCGATGATCCCGGAGAGACGATAGTAGATCATCATGAACACCAGCGTCAGGCCCAGACCGACCAGACAGGCGTAAATCCCCTGCTTCACCGTGTCCTTGCCGTAGGTCGGTGAAATCGTGCTCGATTGCTCCACCAGCAGCGGATTCTCGAGCGGATTCATGAGCGCACTCGACAGCTCGCGGGCCTCCACTTCATCAAATCCCCCGGTAATCTCGAAGTTCGATCCGAATTCTCCGTTGATCGTCGGAGCGGACAACACTTCACCATCCATGATGATGGCCATCGGGCGTCCAATGTTCGCCTTGGTCAGCTTGCGCATCTGCTCTCCGAACTCGGAATGCAGTTCGACCACGATGTGGTGGTTCAGTGATCCCGGATAAAGGGCGGCAAAGGCGTTCTTCACGCTCTTCCCCTTCATCTCGACCGTCTTGCGCACCCAGATGAACTTGTCTGGCTTCGGCTTCGGCTTGCCAGGCTCCCGCACATCCCCATCCTTCTCATCCCGGTCGCCCAGATAACGCATCTTGGTGGCATCCGGCTTGATCGTCTGGTCAGCCTCGTTGGTGAACACCAGACCGCCCGGGCCCACCGCATCGGCTCCCAGCAACCGGAATTCAAGCCGCGCCACCCGCTCGATGACCGCCTTGGAATTCCTGATCTCCTCGTCACTCAGACCCGGCACCTCCACATAGAGACGGTCAGTCCCCTGCGGCGTCACCACCACGTCCTTGCCGCCACCCGGATTGAGCCGGCTCTCAATGATCTCCTGCGCCTTGGTGAGCACATCCGGATTTACCGGTCGCCCCTCGGCAGGCTGCACCTTCACAAGAAAGGAAGCGCCGCCCTGCAGGTCAATCCCCTTCTTCACTCCCTTGCCCTCGAAGATGCAGAAAACCGCAAACGCCGTCAGCAGCAGCGTCAGCACCGTCCCCATGAGCCGCTTCCGGCGGTCAGTCTCGGAGGCGAAATACGCCACGAACAAACCGGCCGCAATCACCCCGATGCCAAGCACGAGATAGGGCAGGTACTGCTCCATGGCAGACAGATTTTCAGCGGCGGCAAGCATCATGGCAATTTACAGGGCAGAAAGTTGGCAGCGGACCCGGGACGACATCAGAGGCGTTCCCGCCGACCCGCTTTGTCCGGAATCATGAATTCTCTTCGGAACAAATCTCAGGCAGCTGGGTTCGCATCGGACGCAGACTGATCCGTCGTCTTCAGTACCGAAAGAATGCTGTTCTTGTCGACCCGGATCTTTACGTTGTCCGCAACTTTCAGGGTCACGACCCGGTCGTTGATGTTCGTGATCATTCCGTAGATCCCGCCGGCGGCGATCACTTCGTCACCCGACTGCAGTGCCGCCAGTTTGGCCGCGTGCTCCTTCTGCTGCCTCTTCTGCGGACGGATCAGCATGAAATAGAAGAGCACCAGCAGAAGAATGGGCATCAGCAGCGGTCCCAGCCCACCTCCCGGCTGGGCGGCATCCTGCTGAGCAAGGAAAAGGAAATCGGAAGGGGTCGGCATGGCTGTTTCAGGATGGTTCGGCAGAAGCGGATCGGTACTCGGCAACGAAGGCGTCCCGGAAGGCCGAAAACGTTCCCGCTTCGATCTCTTCCCGGGCGCGGCGCGCAAGGGACAGGTAGAAATGCAGATTGTGCAGACAAATCAACCTGATTCCCAGGATTTCCCCGGAACGGAAGAG
>CAZSDE010000081.1:6009-10047 GCA_964605435.1 uncultured Akkermansia sp. | reverse complement strand
TTGGTGGCCACTTCGAGTGTGCCGCTGGAGCAACTGGTCCGCGAAGCGCGTTTCCGGGAAGATCTGTACTACCGGATCTCGGTGATTCCGATCACTCTGCCTCCGCTGCGGAACCGCCGCGAGGACATTCCGCTGCTGGTGAGTCATTTTCTGAAGCGCTACGCGCAGTCGACTGGCAGTGCGCTCAAGGAGATGGACCGCTTTGCCCTGCAGATGCTGAGCGAGTATGGATGGCCTGGCAATGTTGGTGAGCTGGAGAATGCCATCGAACGGGCGTGCACCCTTGCGGAGGGGGACAGGATTCATCCGGCGGATCTGCCTCCGAAGATTTCCCAGAAGGTGGAGGCAGCCGAGGACGAGGGCGTCAAAGCGAAGACGGCGCTGCCGGTGGGGACGCGTCTTGCTGATTTCATCAAGAAGCAGGAACGCGCCTTCATCCGCGAGACCCTGCGCTACAATCAGGGATCGCGCGAGAAAACCGCGGCCATGCTCGGGGTTTCCATTGCCACCCTGTACCGGAAGATGGGTCTCAAGCTCGAGCGCGACCGCATGATTGGCTGACCTCCGGCGGCCGGGCTTTCCTTGCGGGCGTGTCAGGTTTTGCGTGACAAACTCATTGTTTTTTCAGTCGCTCCCTGATATTTGCCGTTCACATCTGCGGGAATCTCTGCAGATCCGTCTCCTCATTTTTTCCGAAATCATGAAACGCACCCCTCTGTTCCGCCGCCGCGCTTCCGCGGGATTCACTCTCATTGAACTGCTTGTTGTGGTGGCCATCATTGCGCTGCTGGTGGCAGGCTCCTTCAGCGCCTATGGCTTTGTCATGGACAAGGCCCGCACGAAGGGCACCCTTGCGACCCAGATGGCGCTGGTGAATGCCATTGAGGGCTTTTACCGCGACTTTACGCGGTTTCCGATGCCGACTTCGGGCGGGGCCAGCAATCAGGATGTCGACACTGACACTTCGGGTGCGGAGGGCATGGTGACGGTGCTGCTCGGCAAGGATCCGACGCAGAATTCGCGCAGCATCGACTACATCGGCGACATGAAGGCCGCCAAGACCCAGAACGGCCGTCAGGTCGATGGTCTGGTGAATGAGGAAAACAATTATGCGATCATGGATCCGTGGGGCAATCCTTATCAGATGCGGATCGATGCGAACTACGACAATGAACTCGACAATCCGAACACGGAAGACCGAGGGCCGGGCCGATCGAAGCTCCGCAAGCGTGTCCTCATCTGGTCGGCTGGCAAGGACCGCGACCCGTCCACGTGGAAGGACAATGTGAATTCATGGACTACCGAGTGAGGTCCATGCCGCTCATCTGAGAGCGTCCGAAGAATGCAGCGGTTCGCCGCTGCATTTTTTGTTTTGCTGTTCCATGTTATCCGATCCGCGGCTGCGCCGTGGTCCCTCCGATGTCTGCTCACCTCAACGCTGTCGCCACCGCGGTACCGCCTCACGAGAGGCACCGCGAGTTCATTGATTCGCTGCCTCACTGGATTCCCGGCGAGGAACTGGCGGCGAAGGTGCGGCAGATTGCCCTGCAGTCGCGCATCGACCGTCGGTTTTCCGTGCTGGAGCAGCCGCTGGGTCCTGCGGGTTCCGGGGCCTTCTATGAATACGGGGGATTCCCGTCGACGGGAGCGCGCATGGATGTGTACCGTCGGGAGGCACCGCGGCTGGCGGAAGCTGCAGTGCGGGCACTGGCGGATCAGGCTGATGGCCTTGGCGGGGTCACGCATCTGCTGGTGACGAGCTGCACGGGCTTCTATGCGCCGGGCATTGACATTGATCTGGTGAAGGCATTCGGGCTGTCGCCGCGGGTGAAGCGGACGGTGATTGGGTTCATGGGGTGCTATGCTGCCATGACGGCCCTGCGGCAGGCCCGGGAAACCGTGCTGGCGGATCCGGAGGCGCGCGTTCTCATGGTGAGCGTGGAACTCTGCAGTCTGCATCTGCAGCAGACCACCGCGGTGGACCGGCTCGTCTCGTACTGTCTGTTTGCGGATGGAGCCGCGGCCTCGCTCATTTCTTCCCGGGAAATTGGGATGCGCCTTGATGATGCGTGGTCGGCCCTGAGTCTGGAGGATGCGGACCGCATGTCATGGATGGTGGAGGATCAGGGATTTGCGATGACGCTCGACGCCCGGGTCCCGGCGAAGATCAAGCAGGCCATCCGGCGGCAGCCCGACCTTGCGGGGGGCTGCGCTGCGGCTGGCCCGGACGATGTCTGGGCCGTACATCCGGGAGGGAAGCTCATCCTTGACGCCATTCAGGAAGCGTTCGGGCTCACGGAGACTCAGATGGAGGCCTCGCGGGGAGTGCTGCGGGATTTCGGAAACATGTCATCGGCTTCCGTGATGTTCGTGCTGGCGCGGCTGCTCGCCGAGCGAAGCGGAAAGGATCCGGTGGCGGGACATACGCTCGCCTTCGGTCCGGGGCTGACGGTGGAGGGACTCGACTTCACGATGCTGCCGGCCATGGCGGGGGTCTGCGGGGACGGGTTGCCTTGTGTTGCAGCGTGAGGGGGCGGCGTGCAGAATGACCGCATGAGTTTTCAGCTGCTTGATCACCCTGTGGCCCACGACCGACTGGCGGTGCTCCGCAGCGGATCGACTCCGCCCCGTGCTTTCCGGGAAGCGGTGCATCAGCTCGCCCAGCTGATCGCGATGGAGGCCCTGCGTGGACTGGAGACCCGGCAGGAGGAAGTGCAGACACCCCTCGCGGCAGCAGACTGCCGGGTCATTGCGCGGCCTGTGGTGGCGGTGCCGGTGCTGCGGGCCGGGCTGGGCATGCTGCGGGGATTTCTTGAGGTTCTTCCGGAAGCACTGGTGGGTCACATTGGCCTTGCCCGGAACGAGGATACGCACCGGCCCGAGCAGTACTACACCAGACTGCCGCGCGACCTGGCCGGCAGCGAAGTCTTCGTCCTCGATCCCATGCTCGCGACCGGTCACAGCGCATCGGAAGCGCTAAGGGGTGTCCGCGAGGCCGGTGCCGCAAGAATCCGCTTTCTCTGCATCATTGCTGCTCCGGAAGGCGTCCGCCAGCTCCATGCCGACCATCCCGATGTGCCCATCTACAGTGCCTCGCTCGACGACGGCCTGACTTCCTCCGCCTTCATATATCCTGGGCTCGGCGATGCCGGCGACCGCTACTTCGGAACCCTCTGATTCAGCCGGGTCGCCGAGCGGGCAGACTGAGGCCACGCACACATGCGCATCTACGCACGACTGATTTCCATGTTTGCGGTGCTGTTTCCGCAGGGGGCCCCGCGGCGGTTTGCGGCGGCCGTGCTTGTTCCGCTCGTCGTCCTTGTCTGGCTGGCGGAACGCGACTGGAAATCGGGCAGCGCCGAGAAGCGAGTGGTGGCTACCCGGGCAGAAGGCACGGTCGCCTCCACCAAGGATTACGTGGTGTACTGGATTCCGCGGGCAGCCACGGCGGGAGCGGCGGCGGCGGTGGCCCTGCTGCTGGCGTCGCGCTGGCTGGGACGGTCGCTGCCAGCGGACGGTGCCGGAAGTGTGGAAGCCACTGGCGGCAGCAACCGTCTGCTCTGGCAGGTGACGGTCGCCGCGGTGCTCTACAGCGGGGTCATGAACGCGCGGCGGCTCGATTTAAGTCTCTGGGGCGACGAGGATGCCACCGTGCGGAAAAGCGTGGTCGGGCAGTACGTGCGCGATGCGGACGACGATCTGCGCTTTCGTGCAGTGACTTGGTTTGAAGCGGCTTTCCGCTATCGAGATCCCAACAATCATCCGCTCAACAGTCTGCTCGCCAAGGCGAGTCATGCGGCTTTTGCGAGGGCTTCTGACGAGGCCCGCGGCTTTTATTTCGACGAACGCGCCCTGCGGCTCCCGGTGTTTGCGGCCGGGTTGCTGGCGCTGCCTGCGCTGGCGTGGTTCTGCGCGGCGCTGGGACGTCCGCAGCTCGGGATGGTGGCGGTGCTGCTGATGTCGCTGCATCCGTGGTTCGTGAGATATGCCAGCGAAGCGCGGGGCTACGGACTGCTGCTCCTTTTTGTTCCGCTGACG
>CAZSDE010000081.1:0-5999 GCA_964605435.1 uncultured Akkermansia sp. | reverse complement strand
GCTTGGGAGTCTGCTGCGTGCGGCGCAGCGTGGCTCATGGCCATGGTGGCTGGGCTTCGCGGGAGGGCAATTCCTCATCATGTGGTCATTTCCCGGCAGCGTGCTGCTGCTGGCGGCGCTCAATCTTGCTGCTGTTGGCCTGATCTGGACGGCTGGTCCGGCAGCGTGGCGGCGGATGCAGACCGGACGCTGGCTGGTGGCATCGGTCACTGGAGCGGTCCTCTGTGCCCTGCTGCTGCTGCCCTGTGCGGAACCGTTGCTGCTTTATCTGAAGTCGGCGCGCATGCAGGGACCGATGCCTGCTTCGTGGTATGGCGATGCTCTTTCGTGGATCACCACGGGAACGCCATGGCACGCGTGGGACGCAGGCAGCCCGCTCTGCCTTGCATGGGAGACACGGCTTGCAGAGAGGCCGCTGCTGTGGTGGCCGGCTGCGCTCCTGCTGTTCTCGCTGCCGGTGGCCGGGGTCTGCTGGTGGTGGAGTGAGGGGAGGCTGGGACGGGCGCTGCTGCCGGCCCTCCTGCTGTTTCCGCTCCTCATTCTGGCGCAGGCTGCCGTGACCGGAGGATTCTTCTGTTCATGGTACACCCTGCCCGGCTTTCCTGGATGGATGCTGCTGAGCAGCGGCGGAATTCTCTGGCTGGCCCGCGAACGCAAAGCCGTGGCCACTGCGCTGCTCGCCGCCGTCGGTGTCATCATGGCTCCAGCCAGCACCGGGCTGCGGCAATTCCCCATCGAAGCCATGCGCGAAGGCACCGAGCTGACCCGGAGCATCACGCAGCCATCGCATCCCGGCATTGATGAAGTCATCACCCTCGCGGTCCTCATGAACACGCAGGCCTACGACCCGGCCGCATGGGAACTGGAAGACGATCCGGCTCAACTGCGGCGGTGGCTCGACACGGCGGACGATTCCGGTGTCCCGCTGTTCATTCACCTTGGTTCGCCTCACATGGCGCGTGAACTCAAGCCCGGCATCATGGAGATCATTGAAGACCCTGGCGTCTTCTCCCTGCTCCGGATCTACCCCGGTCACGATGCCCCGTATGAACGGCGCGTTTACCGCTACCTCGGCAATCGGGCAGGTCAGCCCACCAGTGAAATCCGCCAGGAAGATCGAAGCCGCGGGACCTTTCCAGAAATGATGCCCGCGCCTTCCAGATGAACCGAACGATGCTGCCGCTTCCCCCCGCCCTTGTGAGTGCCGCCGTGCCGGTGCTCGCAATGGCTTGGCTGCTGCTGGCCCTGCGCGCCCTCACGGGATTCGGGGCACGCTCCGAGGTCGTGCTCAATCTGCCGGAAGGATCGGTGACGGCCGTCGGCAAGGCATGGAAGCTGCCCGTTCCCAAGGAATGGCGCGGCCCCATCACCGCTGAATACGCCGAAGTCTTCGAGGATGGCGTTGCGCTCCACCGCCGCACGGGTTCCCGCGATGTGGAGGAACATGGGGCCGGGCGTTTCAGCACGAGCGGGAATTCACTGACGCTGGCAGCCAGCGACGATTCAGATCCGCGCCGCAACGGCCGCCGGTACGTGCTGCGGACCGCGGCCCCGCTTTCTCCCGTCCTGCTTTGGAGTTCGCTCGCGGCCCTGCTGCTGCTCGCCAGGGCCGGAGGGTATCAGCTCCCGGAACGTTCCCGGCTGCCCTTGCGCTGGTGGTTTCCGGCGATGCTGCTCGTGTCTCTCGTGCTGCGTGGAATGGTCGCGTGGATGCGGCGCGACTGGAGCGATCCCTTCATGATGGTCAAGGGCATGCCTTACAGCGACTGCATCGGCTGGCTGGAAACGGCCCGGGCTCTGCTGCGGGGCGAAGGACTGGTGGGCGAATTTGCCGGACAGCGCCCGCTGTATGCCGTGCTGCTGGCGGGCACCGCTCTCCCTGGATGGGACTGGGTGGTGGCGGCCCGCCTGCTCAATGTGGTCGCCGGAGCGGCCGCGGCTGCCCTCGCGGGATCAGTCATGCTGCGGATCGCGGGCCGGGCCGCGGCGGTGGCCACCGTGGCCATGCTCTCCATCAGCCCGGCGCAGTTGGGCCTGCTGCCTCTCCCCATGAGCGAGATTCCGGCGATGCTGGCAGTGATCGCCGGGACCGGCCTGCTCTGGCGGGGAAGCGTCAGCGGAAAGCGGGCCGATCTCTTCTGGGGCGGCGTTCTTCACGGCGTCGGCTGCCTCATCTGCCCGTTCACGCTGCTGGCGGTGCCTCTCATGGGAATCGCCTGCGCCTGCGGAGCGAAACGGTGGACCGGGTTTCTCCAGCGCGGAGCCCTCGTCGCTGCCGGAGCCAGTGTGATTCTGCTGCCATGGATCGTCCGGCAGAAGGCCGTATGGGGCGTGGGCTCGATTTCCATCAACAGTGCCATGATGCTTTACGCGACCGTATCGCCTTCCGGCCGCTACGGTCCGGATCTCGAGACCGAAGCGCTCGCGGCCGGGTTGGCCCCCGGCGACATCAGGGCCCGGGCCGTCTACTACGGTGAGCGCTTCAGCGCAGAGGTCCGCCGTGATCCCGTGCGCTGGCTCCGTCTCGTGAATGCGGGAATCGCCCGCTTCCACGCCCGCTTCGATCCCCGGGATCCCGTTCTGGTGCTCAGCCTGACCGGACTCGGCCTGTGGCTCGCCCTGCGTCCGCGGGACCAACCTCCGATGCCCAGACAGGCCGCCTTGCTGCTGCTGCCCGTGGCTGGCTGGTGCGCGCAGTATCTTCTTCCCGAATGGTGGCTGGCCGCCTCAGCCGTCGGAGCCCTCGCCGGCGGAAACCGCGCCGCGAGGCTCTGGGCCGTTCTCCTGCTGTCCCTGATTGCCGGTACCGCCATCATGGACGGCCTGACCAGCGGGGCTCTGGGGCGCCGCCTCTGGACCATGACCGAATGGTGCGCCGCCTGCCTTGCCTTCCTAGCACTGCAAAGGCTTGCTGCTGCCCTCGAGCGACAGTCCGCCCACAGCGATTCCGGTGCCGTTGTCGATGCCCGGCTTCCCGGCCTGTCGCCGACGGCGGCAGCTGTCTGCGGCTTCACGCTTTACGCCAGCCTGCTGACCGGCTGGCGGACCCTGCGGGGCCCCGAGGAGTTTGCACTCCCGGTTCACGGCGAAGCCATGGCCTTCCTCGGCAAGGCGCTCAAGTCGCAGCCAGCGACTGCGCGGCTGTCGCCCGATGCGGCCGAGGCATGGTGCGGCCTGCTGGAGATTGGAGAATACCGGATGACGCTGGGCTCTCGCGAGGCTTCCGGCCACTGGAGCCGCGCCTTTGCGGTGCGACCGGACGAGCGGACCGTGGTGCTTGCCGGGCAGCCGGGCATTCCCCAACTGCTCGCCCTTCAGATTCCCGGCAAAGAAGCCGCCGCATGGCCGCGGGGATGGTACCTCGTCGCAGGCGTCTGGAACATTGATGAAAACGCTCCCCTCGGTCACGAAGTCCGCATGCTCGAAGTGATCGCCGCCTCTCCGTGGCCCGGAAGTCATGCGCCCGTCCCTCTACCGGTCTCGCAGACTCTCCGGAATATCCTCGCCGTTCCCTGAGAGCCGTCCTTTTTCAGTTTGCCTCGACCGCGGAAACCCGCTTCCCTCCCCAAGGTCACATGGTCACTCCCCTTCTGGAATCCCTCGCCGCCCTCGCCCGTCACTGGGGAGCCTCCGACCTCTATCTCGCAGAAGGCCACCGCGCCCGCCTCAAGGTCAATGGAGCCTTCCACGAACCCGAGGAACCCGCCCTGACGACCGCGGACATGGAATCCCTCTGCCACGCCTGCAAGGCGGACCCATCCCAGTTGCTCGACCGCGACGCCGCTTGGTACGCCTCCGATGGCACCCGCTTCCGCGTCAATCTCCACCGCCGCATGGGAAAACTCGGCGCTGTCCTCCGCCAGATCCGCACCAAGGTCACCACCCTCGATGCCCTTGGCCTGCCTCTCGAATTGATCGCCGGCTGGCTCAACCACCGCTCCGGACTTGTGCTCGTGACCGGGCCGACCGGCTGCGGCAAGAGCACGACCGTCGCCAGCTGCCTCGACTTGCTCGCCTCCAGCCGCCAGGGCCACATCGTCACCATCGAAGACCCCATCGAATACCTCTTTGCGGACCGGCTCGCCTTCTTCACCCAGCGCGAAGTCGGACTCGACACGCCCAACTACGCCACGGGCCTGCAGAAAGCGCTGCGCCAGGCCCCCGATGTCATTTTCCTCGGGGAAATCCGCGATGGCGATTCCGCTGTGACCTGCCTGCAGGCCGCCGAAACCGGGCACCTTGTCATTTCCACTCTGCACAGCCCCAACGTCACGGAATCACTGGACCGACTCGCCAATCTCGTGCCCCCGGCCGACCGCCAGGTCATGCTTTCCCTGCTCTCGCACCAGATGATCGGGGTCCTCAGTCAGCGGCTGCTGCCCCGCGCCGATGGCACGGGCGTCGCTCTCATCTGCGAACATCTCGAAGTGAATGGGGCCGTGCGCGACTGGATCCGCGCCATGGATCTGCCTGCCATTTCGGATCATCTGAAACGGAGCGACGAACCCGCCAACCGTTCGTTTCTCAGTGCCCTCGTGGCCGCCTGCGAAGCCGGCCTCGTCGACTACGAAACAGCGCTTTCGTACTCGGGCAATGCCTTCGAATTCAACCGCGCCCTCCGCGGCGTGAGCTGAAACCGCCTTTACTGACCTCCCCTTCCCTGCCATGGCCCGCGATATCCTCGACTACCTTGCCGCCACGCGCGAAGCGGGCGGATCCGATCTGCACCTCGCCGCCGGAGCTCCGCCCGCAGCCCGCGTCAATGGTCAGCTCACGCCCCTTGAGGAATTCGACCTCGAGGGCCGCCAGGTGCGGGAACTGATCATGGCGGTCCTCACCGATGCCCAGCGCGCCAAACTGGAGAAGGACTGGGAACTCGACTTCGCCCTCGCGGTCGAAAATGTCGGGCGCTTCCGCGGCAATGCCCACTTCGCCCGCGGTCATGTGGAAGCCGCCTTCCGCTACATTCCGGACGTGCCCCCGGAACTGAACGAACTCGGCCATTCGCCCACGGTGGCCGATTTCTGCCAGGCCACCCAGGGTCTCGTGCTCATAACCGGCATGACCGGCAGCGGCAAGACAACCACCCTCGCGGCCATGACGCGGCGCATTCTCGAAACGCGCTCCGCCATGGTCATCACGGTGGAAGATCCCATCGAATACACCTTCGAACACCAGTTCGGTCTCATCAAGCAGCGCCAGATCGGCCAGGATACCCATTCGTTTCCGGCCGCCCTGCGCGCGGCCCTGCGCCAGGATGTCGATGTCCTCATCGTCTCGGAAATGCGGGATCAGGATAGCGTCGCCGCCGCCCTCACGGCCGCAGAAACCGGTCACCTCGTCATCAGTACCCTGCACACCCGCAGCGCGACCGGAGCCCTCGACCGGATTGTCGACATTTTCCCGGCCCAGCAGCAGCCGCAGATCATAACCCAGCTCGCCGGAGCGCTCGTCGGCATCGTCTCCCAGCGGCTCCTCCCGCGCGCCGACGCTCCCGGGCGCGTGATGGCCTCGGAGGTTCTCACGGTGAACAGCGGCGTCCAGAGCGCCATCCGCGATCACCGCTTCGAACAGGTCTTCAGCCTCATGCAGGTCGGCTCGTCTGCGGGCATGCACACGATGGACGACAGCCTCCTCCATCTCGCCACGAGCGGTCACCTCAGCATGGACGACGCCATGCTCAATGCCCGCCACCCGGAAACCCTGCAGGAACGGCTCAAGGAATGGATGCGCGAACAGGCGCGTCAGCAGCGCTGAGATTCCAACCGGGCGAAACTGATTTGCCCATCCCCGAGATGAAGGAACCCACCGCCATCCGCCTCATCGCCGGCCTCGGAAATCCCGGACGCGAATACGAACAGACGCGCCACAATGCCGGATTCATGATTCTCGACCGCGTGGCGGCCCGCCTCGGAGCCCCGTGGTCCGCCGAAAAACGATTCGATGGTCAACTCGCCCGCTCCGGTTCCCTGCTGCTCCTCAAGCCCCAGACCTTCATG
>CAZSDE010000080.1:7434-10097 GCA_964605435.1 uncultured Akkermansia sp. | reverse complement strand
GCCTGCATCGGCTGCGGTGCCTGCGTGGCCGCCTGCAAAAATGCCAGCGCCATGCTCTTCGTCTCCGCCAAAATCACCCACCTCAACCTCCTCCCCCAGGGAAAACCAGAGGCCCGCAAACGCTCCCTCGCCATGGTCCGCGCCATGGACGCAGAAGGATTCGGCAACTGCACCAATCAGTACGAATGCGAAGCCGTCTGCCCGAAATCCATCAGCGCCGACTACATCCGCCAGATGAACCGCGACTTCCGCAATTCCTCCCTGGCCGACATCGCAGGCTGATCCCACCACCAGCGCCGACCCCCGGAATCCCCACCCTCGCCAGCGCCGGGATGAGGATTTCCCTGTCAAAGCGGGTGCCTCTGTGGTAGATTTACATTGTAAATACCTCACCCCTCCCCGCCATGGACATCCTCGTTCTCAAAGATCAGCAATCCCACGGCCCCTACAACGAGGACCAACTCCTCGAACTCCTCCGCGACGGTGCCATCTCCCGATCCGATCTCGTCTTCTACGAAGGCATGATGGACTGGACCCCGCTCGACCAGATCTTCGATGTCGAAGAAGCCCTAACCCACTCCATGGACGAAGGCCAGGAACCATCCCTCGTCGCCGAAATCTTCACGGAAGCCAGCGGCCTCATCAGCAGCCACGAACAGATCTTCTACATCGCCCACCAGAAACCCCGCATGCTCCGCCAGAAGCCGGATTCGGTGGTCGTCACCAACGAACGCATCATCATCACCCGCCACGGCCTCAGCGGCAGCCGCACCGAAGACCACCAGTGGAAGGACATCCTGAGCGTCGAAATGCGCGAAAACCTCATGGGGACCACCTTCAGCATGCTCGACCGCGCCGACCACGTCATCCAGATCGATGACCTCCCCAAGCCGCAGATCGAAAAACTCTGCCGCCTCGCTCAGGAAATGCGCCAGCAATCCTGACCGAAGACCGTCCACCTCCACGGCCAAGGTCCCCTCTCATGCCTGACCGCCTCCAGCTGGACGCTCCAGCGAAAATCAATCTCTCCCTGACCATCCACGGCCGCCGCCCCGACGGATTCCACGAGATCTCCAGCCGCATGGTTCCGCTCTTCCTGAGCGACCGCCTTACGATTTCCCTGCGTCCGGAACTGCCAGCCGGATCTGTGAGTTTTTCCTGCACAGATCGATCCCTGCCCGCCGACGGCTCCAACCTCGCCATCAAGGCCGTCCACAGCCTCGCCGCACTCTGCGGCCCGCTTCCAGGCCTCGCCATCCATCTCGAAAAACACATCCCGCACGGAGCCGGTCTCGGCGGCGGAAGCAGCGACGCCGCCTCCGTCCTCATGGGCCTCCGCAGCCTCCTCAATCTCCCCATCAGCCCCGACCAACTCCACGCCGCCGCCGCAGGCATCGGCTCGGATGTTCCCTTCTTCCTCCACCAGTGCGCCTGCGATGTCTCCGGACGGGGAGAAATCGTCACCCCCATCCCCGCATGGCAGATTCCTCTCCGGATCCTGCTCGTGAAACTCCCATTCAGCGTGCCCACCCCATGGGCCTATCAGCAATGGGCCTCCTCCACCACCATCGACGGTCTCCCCTACGGACCGCAGCAGCACGCCGGCGAAACCTTCGTCAACTCCCTCGAACGCCCAGTCTTCGCCCGCTTCCCCATCCTCGGCCTGCTCAAAGCAGAACTCCTCGCCACTCCCGGCGTCAGCGCCGCCCTCATGTCCGGCTCCGGATCCACCATCTTCGCCGTCCTCACTACCTCAGCCAATCCCGCCACTGTCCTCGAGACCATCCACCGTACCGCCGGAACAGAAGTCTGGACCCACGAAACCCACCCTCTCATCACAAACGCAGACTGATCACGGACGCAGAGAAAAATGCCCGGTCGCATGCCCCGTGAACATTCCAACGGGTCCGCCCAGCCAGCCAAAGAAACCGAATCATACTCCCGGCAGCGTCCAGCGGTCCCTCTCTCCAACCCGCCCCAACACTCGCGGAATCTCCAAGCATTTCCAAACTTTACTCCGCCAAACTGTACTCCGGCCAAGCTCCACCCGGGGCAGTGGGTGGAGCGGGTGAGGCGATTCGAACGCCCGACATCAACCTTGGCAAGGTTGCGCTCTACCCCTGAGCTACACCCGCATCGCAAAACCATCACGGATCGTGAGGCGTGAGGACAATTAGCGATTTCGCGCTTTGCGCAAGCCGCTTTTTCAATTTCCTGCACAACCCGGCCCCCACTGCATGAACAAACTAGCCGAAATCATCGCCCAGAAACACCTCGAGGTGGAAAAAATCCGCCCCCTCGCCGACAAGCTCCGCCACGCGGCCCTCGACCGCAACGAATTCCGCAGCTTCGAAGCCGCCCTCCGCCCGGAGGACGCGTCCCTCGGAGTCATCGCGGAAGTCAAGAAAGCTTCCCCCTCCGCAGGCATCATCGCCCCGGATTTCGACGCCGTCGCCGTCGCCACCACCTACGACCGCGCCGGGGCCTCGGCCATCTCCGTCCTCACCGACGAAAAGTACTTCCAGGGCCACCTCAGCTTCCTCCCGAAAATCCGCGCCGTCACTTCCATCCCCCTCCTCCGCAAGGACTTCATCATCGATGACCTCCAGATCTGGGAAGCTTCCGTAGCCGGAGCCGACGCCATCCTTCTCATCGTCGCTGCC
>CAZSDE010000080.1:0-7424 GCA_964605435.1 uncultured Akkermansia sp. | reverse complement strand
CTGCCCTCTCCCAGGACCAACTCAGACACCTGCTCGAAACAGCCGCCGCCTGCCAGCTCGACGCCCTCGTCGAAGTCCACGACCGCCCGGAACTGGAACGCGCCCTCGAAACCGACGCCCGCATCATCGGCATCAACAACCGCAACCTCCGTACCTTCGAAGTCCACCTCGAAACCACCGCCGAACTCAGCGAAGATGTCCCCGACGACATCATCCTCGTCAGCGAAAGCGGTATCCGCACCACCGAAGACGCCCGCCGCGTCCACTCATGGGGCGCCGATGCCATCCTCGTCGGCGAAGCCCTCATGCGCAGCGGTCACCCCGCCCAGGCCATCCAGGAATTCATGGCCTGCCCCTCCCCTCCCTGATCCCCAAGCAAACGCCCAATCCACCACTTGCCGCACGGCCCCTCCGTGCTACCGCCGCTCTCCCACTTTCCCAACTACCCCATCCACATGAAACAACCCATTCGCGTCGCCGTCACCGGCGCAGCCGGCCAGATCGGCTACTCCCTCCTCTTCCGCATCGCCTCCGGAGCCATGTTCGGACCCGACCAGCCCGTCATCCTCCACCTCCTCGAAATCGAAGCCGCCCTCCCAGCCCTCCACGGCGTCGTCATGGAACTCGACGACTGCGCCTTCCCCCTCCTCCACGGCATCGTCGCCACCGCCAGCCTCGACGAAGCCTTCCGCGGCGTGAACTGGGCCCTCCTCGTCGGCTCAGTCCCCCGCAAACAAGGCATGGAACGCAAGGACCTCCTCAATATCAATGGCCGCATCTTCATCGGCCAGGGCCAGGCCATCCAGAGATCCGCCGCCCCGGACGTCCGCATCCTCGTCGTCGGCAACCCCTGCAACACCAACTGCCTCATCGCCATGAACAATGCCCGCGATATCCCCACAGACAGATGGTTCGCCATGACCCGCCTCGACGAAAACCGCGCCAAAAGCCAGTTGGCCGCCAAATCCGGCCACCATGTCAGCACCATCACCAACATGGCCATCTGGGGCAATCACAGCAGCACCCAGTACCCCGACTTCTTCCACGCACGCATCGCCGGAAAACCCGCCACCGAAGTCATCACCGACCACGACTGGCTCCACGGCGACTTCATCAGCACCGTTCAGCAGCGCGGAGCCGCCATCATCAAGGCCCGCGGCCTCAGCTCGGCCGCCAGCGCCGCCAATGGCGTCGTCGACACCGTCCGCAGCCTGACCTCCCCCACCCCGGAAAACGACTGGACCAGCGTCTGCGTCGCCTCAGATGGCTCCTACGGCATCGAAAAAGGCCTCATCACCGGATTCCCCATCCGCACCCACGGCCAGCGCTGGGAAATCGTTCAGGACCTCACCCACAACGACTTCGCCCTCGCCCGCATCAAGGCCACGATCACGGAACTCCAGGAGGAACGCGACGCCGTCAAGGAACTCATTCCTTCCTGACCCCAGCCACCCCCGGCACACAGCCATCCAAGGAATCTCATCCCCAAGGAATTTTCCGTTGCATTGCCCCCACGCTGCCAGTAACCACCCCACCCCGGTTTTCAGTAAACTAACGAACCTTTCCCAGTATCGTCCCATGTCCCAGCACAGCAGTCTCAAGTCAGGCGGAGCCGCCATCGGTGCCAAACGCAGCGTCCTCAAACGCTTCGAACGCGTCAAACTCATGAAAAAGCGCGGCCTCTGGAAGGACGGCCGCAGCGCCATCGGCCTTCCCAAGATCACCCCGGACATCTGATCACCCCGCCAATCTCCCCTTCAGCAGTTTCCCCGGGCTGGCCGCACCTGCTGCGCCAGCCCGGTTCTGTTTCCCCACCATGCGCCTGAACCGCTATCTCGCACTCTGTGGCCTCGGTTCCCGCCGCGCCTGCGAAGCCCTCATCTCCAGTGGCCAGGTCCGCGTCAACGGCCGCCCCATCACCTCCCTCGCCACCACCATCGAGGACGGTGATCACGTCACCGTCGACGGCCGCGAAGTCAGCGCCGCCCAGCACATCACCCTCGTCCTCTACAAACCTCCCAAGGTCCTCAGCACTAAATCCGATCCCCAGGGAAGACTCACCCTCTACGACCTCCTCCCACCGCATTACCGCCACCTCCATTACGTAGGACGTCTCGACAACGACAGCGAAGGCCTCATCGTCATGACCAATGACGGGAACCTCACCCAGAAACTGACCCACCCCAGCCACAAGGTCGACAAGGAATACATCGTCACCACCGACCGCCCCTTCCGCCGCGAAATGATCGAGAAACTCCTCGTCGGCATCCCCCTCGAGGAAGGACTCGCCCGCGCCGTCGCCGTCCACACGATCTCCCCGCGCCGCCATGTGGTCGTCCTCCAGCAGGGCCTCAACCGCCAGATCCGCCGCATGTTCGACAGCCTCGGCTTCTCCGTGGAACGCCTCATCCGCTCACGCATCGGCAGCCTCACCATCGAAAACCTCAAACCCGGCAAATGGCGCGTCCTCCGCCCGGACGAAATCACCCGCCTCGGCCAGGAAGCCGGCCGCCAGCCACGCAGCAAACCCACCCGCCGCCAGAGCCGCGCCAACCCGGATGACCCACCCACGAAGGCCCAATGAACCCGCCCGACCCTGCTTGACATAACCACGGCACCGTGTCCTCATCCCAAGACCCGCGACCCGACCAACTGCGCTTCCGTGAAGCACATCCTCTTCGTCTGCACCGGTAATATCTGCCGCAGCCCCATGGCAGAAGGGCTCTTCGCGGCCATGGTCCGGAACCGCGACGACTTCCTCGTCGCCAGCGCAGGCCTCAACGCCATGGACGGCCAGCGCGCCAGCGCCCACACCACCGACCTCCTCCGCACCAAAGGCATCGACCTCTCGCGCTTCCGCAGCAGCATGCTCACCAGAGAGGCCGTCCGCACAGCCACCCACATCTTCTGCATGACCCGCGGCCACCGCCAGGGAGTCGAAATGCTCTTTCCGGAGGCCGCCGAGAAAACCTACCTCGTCTGCGAATTCAGTCCCGACGACAACCTGCG
Source organism: uncultured Akkermansia sp. (assembly GCA_964605435.1). GTDB lineage: Bacteria > Verrucomicrobiota > Verrucomicrobiia > Verrucomicrobiales > V1-33 > V1-33. Next base: position 4,415 of record CAZSDE010000080.1, on the reverse strand, counting down.
CGGCAGCGACATCCCCGACCCCATCGGACTCGGCCGGGCCGCCTACGAGGAAACCTTCCGAACTCTCCAGCGCGCCCTCCCCAGCATCCTCGCGTACGTCGACCAGACATGGAAGGGCACCCCTCCACCCTCCTCCGACTGACCTTTCCCCAATTCCATGCAACCGTCTCCCGCTGCCGACCCTAGCCATCCCTCAGCCATCAGAATCGCCGCCGGAGCCGATCACGGCGGCCTGCGTCTCAAAAACGTCCTCGTGGCCCACCTCCGCAGCCTCGGCTACGCCGTCGATGATCTCGGAACCCACGACACCACCAGCGTCGACTACCCCTCCTACGCCGAAACTGTCTCCCGGGCCATCCTCAGCCAGTCAGCCGACGTCGGTCTCCTCGTCTGCACCACCGGCATCGGCATGAGCATCGCCGCCAACCGCTTCCCTGGCATCATGGCCGCTCTCGTCCGCGACGAACACACCGCGGAAATGACCCGTCGCCACAACCATTCCAATGTCATGGTCTTCTCCAGCGATACCCCGGACGCCACCGCCTGCGCCACCGCAGAAACATTCCTCAGAACCGCAAGCGAAGGCGGCCGCCACGAACGACGCGTCAATCTCATGAACCAAGGCCTCGCCTCCACCGACCCAGCCATCGCCAGCATCATCCGCGACGAGGAAATCCGCCAGCAGAACAATATCGAACTCATCGCCAGCGAAAACTTCGCCAGCCGCGCCGTCCGCGAAGCCCAGGGCTCCGTCCTCACCAACAAATACGCCGAAGGCTACCCCGGCAAACGCTGGTACGGCGGCTGCGAAAACGTCGACCACGCCGAGCAACTCGCCATCGACCGCGCCAAGGAACTCTTCGGGGCCGAACACGCCAACGTGCAACCCCACTCCGGCAGCCAGGCCAATGCCGCGGTCTACTTCGCCTTCCTCAACCACGGCGACCCCATCCTCGCCATGAACCTCGCCCACGGAGGTCACCTCACCCACGGCAACCCCGCCAACTTCTCCGGAAAGTTCTACACGATCCATGCCTACGGCGTCAGCGAAACCGACGGCCGCATCGACTACGATGCCCTCGCCGCCCGCGCCCAGGAAGTGAAACCGAAAATGATCACCGCCGGAGCCAGCGCCTACCCCCGCGTCATCGACTTCGCCCGCATGGCTGAAATCGCCCGCAGCGTCGGCGCCCTCCTCTTCGTCGACATGGCCCACATCGCCGGACTCGTGGCCGGCGGTGCCCACCCCAGCCCCATACCCCACGCCGACTTCGTCACCACCACCACTCACAAAAGCCTCCGCGGCCCCCGCGGCGGTCTCATCCTCTGCCGCGCCGAACATGCAAAGAAAATCGATGCCATGGTCTTCCCCGGCGTCCAGGGTGGCCCCCTCATGCACGTGATCGCCGCCAAAGCAGTCTGCCTCGCCGAAGCCCTCCAGCCAGGATTCCGCGAATACCAGGCCCAGATCGTCAGAAACGCACAGGCCCTCGCCGCCAGCCTCCTCACCCGCGGCTACTCCCTCGCCAGCGGCGGAACCGAAAACCACCTCATGCTCGTCGACCTCCGACCCCAGGGTCTCGACGGCAAAATCGCTCAGGAATGCCTCGACGAAGCCGGCATCACCGTAAACAAAAACAGTATCCCGTTCGACACCGCCAGCCCCTTCAAACCTTCAGGCATCCGCCTCGGTACGCCAGCCGTCACCACCCGCGGCATGAAGGAACCGGAAATGGAACTCATCGCCGCCTTCATCCACGAAGCGCTCACCCAGCGTGATAATCCCGCCGCACTCCATTCCATCCGGGAACGCGTCGTCGCCCTCAACCGCAGCTTCCCCCTGCCCTGATCAAGGAAGAATCCCTTCCCGGCCGACATCTCCCGCCCCGGAGAGCCTGCGGCCAACCCACACACTACGCAACAAAAAGCCCGGAAGGAACATTTCCCTCCGGGCTTCTTGTCGGTATCAGACTCTTCAGCCTGACCCGGCGCTTGCTTGAACAGAACCGCAGCGCGCTGGGCGGTTCCTCGGTTCGTCAGTTCCAAATGGAACCAATCACTTCTTGCCGGCCTTCTTCGTGGCCACCTTCTTCGCAGGGGCCTTCTTCTTCGCAGCCTTGGCCACGGTCTTCTTGGCCGGGGCCTTCTTCGCAGCAGCCTTCTTGGCCGGAGCTTTCTTGGCGGGGGCGGCCTTCTTCGCTGGCGCGGCCTTCTTGGCCGGAGCGGCCTTCTTCGCTGCTTTCTTCTTAACTGCCATAGTATTGGTCGGTTGGTTTGTTGGTTTGGTTGGTGCCACCGCAGCATGCCCGCGCCGTCTCCGTCGCAGCAGCACACCCGCAGCAGCCTTGGCTTCCCCCGCAGTCAGACTGACCTCGGAGAGAATCTGATGCACGAAGTCCGCCGCCCGCCCGTGAAACACCCGGGATACCAGATCCCGAATCACTCCACCCACCATCACGCCACGCGTCTTCGTCGCGAAATATAAATTCTGACGCCCACTCAGCGTCTTCCTCACCAATCCCTTGCTCTCCAGCTTCTGCAGCACCGTCAGCACTGTCGTGTACGCCCGCCTCTTGCCATCAGGCATCGCCGACAAAACCTCATGCACAGTCGCCTCGCCTGCGGACCACAGCACGGACAGTACCTGAAGCTCAAGTTGGGATGGACGGGCAGTTCTCATGGAAATGGTCCGCAGCGCTGCGCGCCGGAACTACGATGAACTCAATCGCGGGCGTCTCTACTACGTACTTAGTATTTCGGTCAAGAAAATTATTAATGATTCCGGAGATTTTCTGAGAGGCGATGCCTAACGCCGTTCCGAACCTCACAACACTGCCTCTTCCTGACACACCCTGACTGATTTTCCTAACAAGCCGATGCCCGCGCAGGATCGCTCATGTCACAGCCTTGCACACCGGCATGATCTTCTCTACGCTTCCCGCGTGAGCGCTTCGATGTTTACAGATCAGCCAGCCGTCAATTTCGAGAACCCGGCCCGTGACCCGCTTGGCCGGGAACATATCGGAGGGCGCGTCGTCGCAGGCGAAGAACACCTCCTCATCTTCTGGGAATACCGCCATAACGTCTTCCGCGACGAAGGTCCCCGCACCGTGAAGATCCCCTATGAGTCGGTCGATGCCGTCGCATTCGAGCGTACCCTGCTCTTCTGGAATCCACGCCTCGTCATCACCCTCACCAACCCGGAACCACTCGCCTCCATCCCCGGCGTCGAAACCGGCAAGGCCACCCTCCACCTCTCCGGCAGCAATCTCCGCGATGCCTGCCGCCGCATCATCAGCCTCACGGAATTCCGCAGATCGGAAGCCCAGCAGCTGCAGCGCTCGCAGCGGCTCGACGCCCTCACAAGAGATTCTTCACCGTGAACACCTGGCGCGACGCCCTGCTCGTGGCGGCCGGCGGAGCCTCCGGTACCCTCCTCCGCTGGGCGGCCACCATCGCCGCCAGACACATCGGTCTCGCCGCCCCCGGCATGATCTTTCTCATCAATGTCAGCGGCTGCTTCGCCTTCGGGCTCCTCCACGGCTTCTGCCTCGCCCGCCACGAGGCATGGCGCCTCGCCCTTCTCACCGGTCTCCTCGGCGGCTACACCACCTTCTCCACTTTCGGATGGGATACCTTTCAGCTCATCCAGTCAGGTCGGCCACTCGCCGCCTTCGCCAATGCCGCCGCCAGCATCACCGCCGGTCCCGCCGCCGCATGGCTGGGTTGGCTCCTGGCTTCCCGCCAGAACTGAACTACCTCCCTATTTTTCTCCGCGAATCCTCATGGCGCACAACCCCGCATCGTGGTAGAACCAACCCAGCAGCCATGAAAGAGTTCGCCTACATCCACGAGGAAGGCACCCTCCCGGAACCTCTCAACCGCATCGCCTTCTTCGAATCCTTCCAGAGCGGGCACCTCAACGATATCCTCTACTCCAGCTACTTCCTCCAGGCCGACCCTGGAGACGAAGTCATCAGCCAGGGACAGGACGATACCAGAATCTTCATCCTCCTCACCGGAGAACTCGAAGTCCGCAAGGATGGCGAAACCCTCGCCGTCATCAGCAAGCCAGGCGAAATCTTCGGAGAAATGTCCGTCCTCGGCGACGAAAAACGCATCGCCTCCGTCGTCGCACGCTCCAATACCCTCTGCCTCGTCATCGATCAGCAGTTCCTCCGCGAACTCAAACCGGAGGAAGACAACGCGAGCTACTACGCTGCCTTCTACGGATTCATCTCCCGCGTCCTCGCCGCAAGGCTCCGCAAAGCCTCGGAGCTGATCACCCGCCTGGAGAAAGAACTTGAAGAGCTCAAGGCCCGTCAATAGTCTGTACCGTTCCCCCCTCGCATCCACACCCATGAAGAAAATCGAAGCCATCATCAAGCCCTTCAAACTCGAGGAAGTCAAAGCCG
>CAZSDE010000079.1:0-10211 GCA_964605435.1 uncultured Akkermansia sp. | reverse complement strand
CCTGGGCGGAGCCGGCACACCTGCGGGCGGCCGCCCACTGGCGCGGCCAGAGTCCAATCCGGTGCAGCGGTCCCGCCGTGGCGCGGGCAAACTCGCCGAAAAATCCGCGGCAATGCTGGGGATAGACCGTGCGGGGGAAAACAATCACACCGGGAATCCAGACACCGTCCAGACCATCGGGTGCCCCGTCCGGCGAGGCGATTTCCCGCGCTTCCACGCCGGAGGCACCGAGCCGTTCCGCCAGAGGCGCACGGGCATAGCTGCGGGTTTCCAGCTGGGCGCGGGCACCTTCACTGAGTCCATTCCAGAGATTGCTCATGATATCCCTCCTAGCGTCGGCGTCGGGAACGGGAGAGTCAATGGGAGTCCGTCAGCGCAGTTTAAGCCCATGACGCCGCCAGAATGCCCCCATCTGCGATGCCGAGCCATTGAAAACGTTGCGCTCCACGGGGCGGTCGAGATTGCCGAACCAGGGAGCAAACTTCCACCGTCCGTGCTGATATACCTTGGGCCGCGAGCCACCGCGTTCCCAATCGACACCTCCATACTGCCACATGGTCCATTGATTCCAAAGGCGGTACTGCCCCAGCAGACCTTCCGGCGAACCCGGAGCGGGAAATATCGGGCCGGCTCCGCTTTCGTGGGAATAAAGCGCCAGCCAGTAGGGAGCCCGCGCCAGCCGCGCCCGGGTGGCACGGTCCGCCGACCGCGTCTGCAGCTTGAGCTGGGGGCTGTTCTCCAGATAGGCGACCGGAATCACCCCGGTGCGGGCCTCCACGCGGTCCATGAAGGCAAGGATGGAAGAAAGAAGCAGATCGCCATCGTAGTCGCCGCACAGCAGCAGCGACGGAGCATTCCAGTCGCGGCTGCGGGACAGTGCCGCCACCCGGTTCACAAACTGATCCGCCTGCTGCACGGGATCGACGTGCCGCTGCACGCGGTAATACACTCCCGGCCAGAGTCCCACCCGGTCGGCAGCCGCCAGAAACGCCGAGCACTTGGTATCGAGATTGCCGCCTTTGCCGGCCCGGGCAATCAGCCCGGAAGCCCCGTTGTCGCGCAGCGCGGAAACATCGTGCTCGGAATAACTGCGGCCAGCCCTCTGCTTCTCCTTGGGATCGTACGAAGAAACATTGACGATCTGCGGCAGCGAAGCCGGGCCGGCCTTGAGAACGGAAGGCAGAGCGAGAACCGTAAGCAGGGCAAGCAGGGGGCGCATCATGGCTGGCGAACCATGAAGTTGCCCGGCTGCCTGTCAACGGTCAGGGAAACTCAGCCGTCCTCGCCCATGTCAGGAGGGAGGCCCAGAACCTGCTGGGCCGTCTTGAAGTGCGTCTTGGCAACTTTCGTCAGGAATGCAGCGCCGCGGGCAGTCACCAGCTGCGACGCCACGCCCTTCACCTGACTGGCTCCGCGGGGCAGTTTCAATCCAAGCCGCCGCGACGCCTCATCCATCCAGTCAATGAAGCGTTCCCTTGCCAGTACCGACGCCGCGGCCACCGCAATATCGCTTTCCCCCTTGGTGCGCTGCTCGAGAATCATTCCGGATTCCTTCGCCCTCGGCCCGAGCGCCCGGCGCAGCACGCTTTCATGCGCAAACTGGTCGCTGAGAGCCCGCGGGCATTCCGGCCGCTGTGCCAGCAGTGCCTCAATGACCCGGCTGTGGCCCCATGCGAGCAGCCGGTTCAAATTGCCGAACTTGCCGTAAAGATCGTTGTAGCGTTCCGGGCCCATGCTGACGACCTCGCAGGCCACTCCCGGAATAGCCCGGATGGCCTCCGCAAGCTGCCGGATGCGGGCATCGGAACCGATGGCCTTGCTGTCCTGCACACCGGCCGAAAGCAGAGCGCGCGCCACGGCTGGCTCGACATAGACGCCCGCAATCACAAGCGGACCGAAGAAGTCGCCCTTGCCGCTCTCGTCGATGCCGAAATGGGGAGCGAACATTTCCGGCTGATGCACTTCTTCGTAGCCGACGCGCGCGCAGCCGAGGATTTCGGGCTCGAGAATGAATTCGATGAATTCCGCCGTGCCCTTTCCCTGGACGAGAACCTTGGGGCCTTTCTGGTAGACCGCCACTGAAGTCCGGTCCTTGCGGGCCGCGTAGAGCGTGTGTTCCTTCTCCTCGAATTTCCAGCCCTGCTCGCGCAGCACGCGGCGCAGCTTGTCAGTCTGCAGCATGGTGAGGGGAGCGGTGAAGGAATTGCGGGGTGCAGCCGGGGACACGGAAGCGATGCTGAAGAGCGCCGAGACTTCCGCCAGGGGAATCAAGCCACGATTGCGGCTGGCAAAATGCTGGCAGGGCCGGCGGCCGTCAGGGTAGACGGTATGCATGCAGACCATCCGCTTCCTTCTGCCGCTGCTGACCGCCGGAGCCATGGCGGCCCGACTTCCCGCCGCCGAACCTCCGCGCTATGTAGAAGCCTTGGCAACCCATATCCTGCCGGAGACCACGAGCGAGGAATCCGGATACTTCTCGCTCCATGAAGCCGACGACGGCACCATCGGGGTCGGGACCGCCAAATATGGCCATAATGCCTACCTCGTGGAATTCGATCCCCGCAGCGGAACCCAGAGAATCGTGCTCGATACCCACCGGACCTGCGGTCTGAGCGCCACGGGATATGCCGCCCAGGCGAAGCTGCATACGCGTAATGCCGTGGGCCCATCCGGAAGGGTCTACGTGGGCAGCAAACAGGGTTATCCGAAGGATGGAGACAAGCAGAGCTATCCGGGCGGCTACGCCATGGCCTACGACGCCCGCACCGGCCGGACCGAGAACCTCGGCATGCCGTTCCCCGGTCAGGGAGTCATCGATATCATGCCCGATGAAGCCCGCGACCGCCTCTTCGCTGTAACCTGCGAGGACCAGCACTGGATGCTCGGAAGCGCCTCGCACGGTGGACCATGGAAGGAACTCGGCCCCATGCTGACCCCGTACGCCAGTACCCTGATCGACGAGCGGGGCACCGCCAGCGCCATCACCTCCGACTTCCAGCTGGCTCAGTGCGACGTGTCCGGAACCGTCAGAGTCCTGCCCATTCTGATCGGCGGAAAGCCATGGCAGCGTGCCGATGCCAATGCCATTCCCACCTGGGTCCTCGACCGCGACGGACGCCACGCATGGGCGATTCTGATGAACGATCCGACCCTCCTGCGGATTGATCTCGAAAGCGGCAGGGCAGAAGACCGCGGACGCATGACCGAGGGCCGCCATCCCGATTCCCGCTGCGCCCTCACCCTGCATCCCGATGGCCGGATCTACGGCCTCGTCCGCACGGACAACGACAGCGGTTTCGGCTCAGGATACCTTCACCACCTGCTGCGCTACGACCCTGCCGCCCAGAAGCACGAAGACCTCGGCGTCCTCAAGGTGTCCAATCCGGACTACTTCGACTGGTCACCCGCAGCCGATGGGAAGCCCAGACCATGGACGCACGGATTCCACCGGCTTCCCGATGGCACCCTGACTCCCCTGCACGCCCACATGGCCCTCATGGCCACCCGCGACGGCACGCTCTACGCCACCGTGATCTACCCGTTCACACTGCTGAAGATCTCAGGATTCCGTCTGCCGGAAAAGACTCCGTCGCCCGCCTCACAGTACCTCGGTTCCCTCATCGGGATTCTCGGCGAATCCGCGGGACGCATCCCGGAAATCACATCGCTCGCCGAAGCGCTTGCCGAACGCCACGAGAAGGGCGGCCTCATCGGCTTCCCGTGGATCGGCACCACCCTCGAACAGGAACTCATGGGGAGAGCCGGCGGCCTCATGCACATCGGCTTCGAGCGCCCATGGAAAAAGGAAAGAACTCCAGAAGAACAGGCCCTCGACGCGGTCATCTACAGCTGGGACGATCTCCCGGGGGACGATGCGCTCCAGAGAATCGAAAAGGACCGCAGCGCTGGCCGCCTCGTCATCGGCTTCGGCCCCCGCAAAGCCCGCGCCTTTCAGGTGATCGCCGCTCGCTGCCACCATTGGATTGATACCGGGGCTGGCGACGACGACCGCGTCGTGGCGCTTCCCGGTGGCCGCCGCACGGGCAAGACCAATCACTTCACGAATGCCATCAATGGCTGGCTCCTCATCGCGGAATTTACCGCCGCCCTCGCAAGGCGCGGCCACATGCCCGTCATGTGGAAGGCATGGATCACCGAAGACGGCAAGGCATGGTCGGATCAGTATTTCGGCAAACAGCAGTTCCACACGGAATTCAAAATCCCTCCCGTGCCGGCAGGCCAGCTCGCCCGCCAGTACCTCGAAAGAATCCGCTACCTCGTGCGCCGCCTCCGTGAGCGCCAGCTCGGCTCCATTGAGGAGTTCGCAGGGGAAATCGCCGCCGAAACCAAAGCCGGACGGCGCACCGTGGTCGCTTCCTCCGGACACATGGCCATGAGCTGGATCGGCCGCTGGGATGACAAGGCATGGGGCCTCAATCACGAGGTTCACGACAACGTGGCTGCCCAGATGGAGAGCTTCCAGAAGGATCAGCCGGACGGAGCCCTCGTCCTGCGGCTCGATGCCTATGGTCTCCATCGCGACGTCGATGCCCTTTTCCGCAGGAAGAATCAGCGGGTCCTGCTCATCACCGCCGAGAATCCCCGTCCGGAATACGCCGTGCCAGCCGACCGCCGCCTCCGCCTCGACATGGGATACGCCCACGGCGACGCCTGCGTCAGCATTCCCGGCTACCCCATCCCCATCCTCCCGCCCTCCGGGGTCCTCCAGGTGGCCGCCTACGAAAGCATCAGCACGGAAGCGGTCGCACGCATCGAGGCTGCACGCTGAGACAATCCCGCCGCACCACTCTGCTGCCACAGGACGGCTTGCGGGATTCCGCCAGCCCGCCCAATCTGCCCAGACGACTTCATGAGCACATCACCGACACTCCGCGAGCAGGGCTGGCGCATGCCAGCAGAATGGGAACCGCATCAGGCCACCTGGATGAGCTGGCCGTCCCGCCGGGACACCTCATTCCCAGGCGGAAATCATCACGACCGCGTGCTGCCTGTCTTCGCACGGCTCATCGAAGCCATCACCGATTCCGAACCACTCTATCTGAACTGCACCGACGAGGCCGACCGGGCATGGATCGAGCGCCATGTCAGCCGCGAAGCGCAGCGGAAACTCATCCTCACCGAAATTCCCGCAGTGTATCCATGGTGCCGGGACCACGGCGCCCTCTTCGTGGTCAACGACACTACGGGCGAAGTTGCCGCAACCACATGGCACTACAATGCATGGGGCGGCAAATACCCAGAAGCCTTCCCCGACACAAATATCCCCGCCGCCATGGCACGGCTGCTCGGCTTGCCTGCCTTCCCCGGCGGCATGGTGCTCGAAGGCGGCAGCATCGACCTCAACGGCTGCGGTTCTCTGCTCACCACCGAATCGTGCCTGCTCAATCCCAACCGCAATCCCCAACTCACCAGGCACCAGATCGAGGAGCGGCTCCGCGATTTCCTCAGCGTCGAAAAAATCCTCTGGCTGCACGACGGCGTGGCCGGCGACGACACCGATGGCCACATCGACGACATCACCCGCTTCATCAACCCGGAGACCGTAGTCACCGTCGTCGAGGAAAATGAAGACGACGAAAACCATGGCAAGCTCATGGAAAACTATGAACGCCTCTGCCGCATGACCACGGAAGACGATAGCGGCCTCAATGTTCTCGTCCTCCCCATGCCCCGGCCCGTCATCATGGAAGATCAGCGGCTCCCCGCCAGCTATGCCAATTTCTACATCACCAACCGGTCCGTGATTGTCCCGGTCTTCAATGACCCGAATGACGAACTGGCCCTCGGCAAACTCCAGGAATGCTTTCCAGACCGCAAGATCGTGGGCATCGACAGCACGGAACTCGTCTGGGGACTCGGATCGTTCCACTGCCTCACCCAGCAGGTCCCCAGAGGACGCCAACTCTCCGTCAACTGATGCCCCGCGGCGATTCTCCGGCAACCGGACAACCCGTCATGAGCACACCAGCCATCGACTACCGGATCGCACGTGAACCATGGGAATTCGAAGCCATCCACCGCCTCAATCACCAGACCTTCACACGCGAGATCCCGCAGCACCCACCAAGTCCGGACGGACGGCTCGTCGACCGCTTCCATGAAACCAATGTCTACCTGATCGCCGCCCGCGGCAACTTCCTCGCAGGCATGCTCGCGGCCCGCTTCGAACCTCCCTTCTCGCTGGCCCGCAAGCTTCCGGAACTCGACCGCCACCTTCCGCCCGGCCACCAGTGGTGCGAACTCCGCCTGCTCACTGTCGCCCCGGAACTGCGCGGCAGTCCCGTGCTCCGCGGCCTCATACGCCTGCTCCTCGCGACTGCCGCAGCACGGGGAAGCGACGCCGCCATGATTTCCGCAGCGACCGCAAAGGTTCCGCTCTACCGGAAGCTCGGATTCACGGAATTCGGACCGCTCGTCGGTCACGAGGGCGCATGGTTCCAGCCGATGCACGTGACGCGTCAGAGCTTCGCACGGGCCATGCGGAACCGCCCGCGCCCGGGCTTTGTCCCGTTGCCCACTCCCCCCGCCATCCCCTTTCTGCCGCCCATGTCCGCAGCCGCTGAGGAAACAGGCACGTCGCCACACGCTGCCGCAGCACAGGCGGACCCGCCGGAATCCATCCGGGCAGACCTGCTCCGCATGACCGGAGCGGCTTCCCTCGCCTTTGTGCCCGGTGCCCCGCCGCTCGGGCACGACCTCGCCTGCGCACAACTCCTCCTGCGCGAGGAAACGGGCATGGTCATCAGTCACGGCCCTGCCGGAGAAGCCCTCGCCGACCACGCCCGCAGACTCTGGCTGCCTCACGAACACCTGAGGCTTCCATGGCAGCGCCCTCTGGAACCTTCCAAACTAGCCGCCCTGCTCGAACGCCACCCGGAAGTCCGCTGGCTCTGGACAACCCACTGCGAACCCACCACTGGCGCTCTCACTGACCTCGACGCTCTCCAGTCACTCTGCCGCGCTCGCGACCTCCGCCTCGCCATCGATGCCTCGGCCGCACTGGGCCACGTGCCCGTCAACCTGTCAGATGTCTGGCTCGCCACCACGGACAGCGGCAGCCTCGGAGCCACCCCCGGACTGCTCATGGTCTTCCATCAGGACCGCATCCAGCCAGCCCCGGACCGTCTCGCCCGCAGCCTCGACCTCGCCTCATGGTGCGCAGAAGCAACGGACCGGCGCTGCGTTCCCTCAGGGCTGGGCGAAACGATCCGGAAGGCCACCGCACACCTCCATTCATGGGAACGACGGGAGACCATCCGCCAGCTCCGTCTGCAGTTGATGGAACGCCTGCAAATCCATGGCCTGACTCCCGCCATCGATCCCGCCCGCTCAAGTCCGCACATTCTCACCCTCAGGCTGCCCGATCACCTTCCGGCCAACTCGCTCCTTCCGCGCCTCTCATCACTGGGAATCCTCGCGTCTTCCCCCGCCCTCCCCGGCGGCCAGTTCCTCCGCTTCTGGATTCCCGGCTCGCTCACGGATGCGGAAGCGGAACGCACGCTCGATGCACTCAGCTCTCCCCATCTGTGGCGTGCCGCTCCGCCAGCCACCTGATACCTCCCCGAACCACATCATGGCCTCGCTCCACTCCCTCACCGAACTGCTCGATTCCGAACTCTCGCTCGCTTCCATCCCGGACTACCAGGGAGCCGTCAATGGTCTGCAGCTCGAGAACGGCAGCGGCCGCATCTCCCGCATCATCGCCGCCGTCGACGCCTGCGAACCCGTCATCGAACAGGCCGCCCGCGCCGACGGGCCCGTCCTCCTCATCGTACACCACGGCCTCTTCTGGAGCGGCGTCCAGCCCATGCGCGGCCCCGTCTTCCGCAAAACCGCCGCCGCCATCCGCGCCGACATGGCCATCTACAGCGCCCACATCCCCCTCGATGTCCACCCGCGCCACGGCAACATCGCCCAACTCGCTGCCGCCCTCGGCCTCCGCCGGACCACCCCGTTGTTCCCATGTAAGGGCATCCAACTGGGTGTATCCGCCACCGTCTCCATGACGCGCGAAACCCTCCTGCAGCGCTGCGAATCCGCGCTCGGCGGCCCCGTGCACCTCTGCCCCGGCGGACCCCGGAAAATCCGCCGCCTCGGCATCATCACAGGCGGAGCCGGCTCGGAAATCGCCGCCGCTGCCGCCACCGGCATCGATACCTTCCTCACCGGCGAAGGCCCCCACTGGAGCTACACCGCCGCCGAAGAACTCGGCGTCAACCTTCTCTACGGAGGACACTACGCCACGGAAACCTTCGGCGTCAAAGCCGTCGCCGCATGGCTCTCCGCCCGTACCCGCCTCCCATGGTCGTTTCTCGACCACCCCACCGGACTGTAAGGACCTTCCGGGACGAAAAAAGCGGCCCCGCATCGCTGCAGGGCCGCCCGTTTCATCTGTTTCTCAATGGTCCGGGGCCTTACCTGGCGGCTCCCTCTTCAATCTGCAGCGGCTTATAGCCCCCGATCCCCTTGAAGTAGAGCAGCAGGGCAAGATAAATGCCCGCCATGGCCAGCGGAATGAAGGAGTCAGCCTTAAGCGTCCGGCGGTCACCCACAATGCTCGCATCGGCGAGCGCCTTCTGCTCAGGAGTCTTCTCCTTCGCCTTCTGCGCGTCCGACAGCTTGGTGCCATCAAGCCCAATCACTGGCTCAAGGAACAGGAAGCTGCTCGCCTTGCCCGCCTTGTTGGCTTCATAAAGCGCCGCATTCTGCGTCTTGATCTCCTCAGCCGTGAAACGGTCCTTGGCATACCCAAGTCCCTCGCTGCCCAGCAGACCAGCCGACATCATCCCGATGCCGCCCATGATCGACATGGCAATCGCACCAGTCCGCGGGAACCGGTCGCCCACCACCGCCAGCATCGTCGGCCAGAAGAAGGTCTTGCCAAGCGCATACACCGCCAGCGCAAACATGGCCCCGCCAAAGCTGGTGATGCCACTGACCAGATTGAGACCGACCACCGCAAGTACCGCACAGATCAAGAGCAGCCCAATCGGAGAAATCTTCAGTTTGCTCTCGATGAAATGACCGCAGAAACGCAGCGCAAACATCAGCAGCGAAGTGAAGACAAAAAGAATCTTGCCCTGCGCCGGATTAAGAATGTTGCCGGTGATGTTCTGAATCCAGCCGTCCGTTCCCAGTTCCACCGCACCCACCAGAGCGTGCGCGATGAAAAGAATGAACAGGAGAATCGAGCCGACCGAGAACTTCGTGATCACACCCACCGCCACGAGCAGGAGCCCACCCAGACCCCACGCCACCGCCTCCGGCAGCTGCAGCGCCTTGTTGAAGAACAGCACCAGAAGATAGCAGGCCACCGCCGCACCAAGAATGCCGACTTCCTTCATCATGCTCCCCACACTCAGTCCCTTGGCCGATGCCTCGGACTTCGGGAAGTGCTGACCCATGAAGGCCAGTCCGTAAAGCACCGTCGGAATCAGGAACAGACCGAGCTGCATCTTCCAGCTCGTGCCGCTCTCTCCCAGCGTCCAGCCAATGATCCCGCCAATCACCAGGCCAGCCGGCCACGATGCATGCAGGATGTTCAGATAATGCGTCCGGTTATTCGGGAACAGGGTCGACACGAGCGGATTCGCCACCGCCTCCAGCGTCCCATTGGCCAGCGCAAAGACAAACGTGCCCCAGTACAGATAGTTGTACGCCACCGACTGCGCCTGACCCTTGCTCGCCGCAAACGTGATGAACGCAGACAGCACATGGAACAGAAACGCCGCCAGCACCAGCTTGCCATAGCCAATCTTGTCCACCACCACACCACCAATGATGATGCCGAAGCAGAACCCCGTGAAACCGGCCCCCCCGATGGCCCCGAGCTGCGCGCCCGTGAACCCGAAATCGTCGGCCCAGTTAGTAAGAATGCCACCGCGGACACCGAATCCGATGCCGGCAGCCAGAATCGCCAGAAAGCCCGCCCACAGGAGACGTTTGGCGTTAGGTGCAATACCTTCGTTGTTCATTGAATGTGAGTTGATGGGTTGCGTGCGGGCGGCCTCTCCCCACAGAAAGGAGCGCCGCACATGACGCCGCAGACGACGCCACCACACGGGCCGCGAGACTGCCGGGACTCCCCGCCACGGGCAACAAAAAAATCAGGCCCCGGCACGGATAAAATGCGTAAAAAAAGACACCCGGGCCGCGAACGGTCCCGGGTGCCTGCACGTGAGGAATGCCTG
>CAZSDE010000078.1:8085-10237 GCA_964605435.1 uncultured Akkermansia sp. | reverse complement strand
GTTCGGGATTGGAAGGTGAGGGTTGGGACGGCAGCACCTGAGTGACGGGCTGAAATCATCAGCGTTCCACTGCAGCACGCGTGATTCGGAGACGCCACGTCGCAGCATGGAAAGTTGTGCAGACACAAGGGGGCTGCAAACCAGTGAGGGTGACGCTCCCGCACCTCGGCCATGACGCGGGTCTCGTGCACAGGCTCACCCCGGGCGAGCATGGCGCGCAAGGTCTGCAGCACTTCTCCCGCAAACTTCAGCATCAGCATCGGAGGCCCTTTGAATGATCGGAAGCTCACTCTTTGGCAGTCATCACCATTGCCCTGCTCCATCGACTGATGGAACAACTGAAGCCTCTCCTCCCGTGAAGAGCCGCCTTCGAGAAGAGACTCCCCGATGCGAACGGTCAGCTCGGGATCATCGGCGATCGCGAAATCAATCCACCCCGCTTGCATACCCTCGGGGATATCGCCCTCGCAGATGCTCCGGGCCACCAACTCTGTCTTGAGCAATCCCAGCATGATGGAATCCTGTCGATCACTGTCGCGAAACCGCTCCCTCGCCAAGGCTCTCCATGTCTCGGTTTCCTCCGCACGGAACTCTCGCACGGTGATGTTTGTATAGGGTGCGGCGGCCTCCCGGATCTGTGCCGTCAGGTCGTTGCCACAATCGAGCCACACGATCAGTGGCGGATTCCCGGCAAAGAGATGACGGGCATGCTCAAGGTAGGAAGCCGCATCCTTGCCCTCCGGACGACGTTCGCGCCGGTTCAAGTCCACGAAGGCTGTCACCAGCTTCACACAGATCTGCCGCTCCGGCACCGCAGCCCGGGGAGGTTCCATCCTGAATCGCTTCACGCAGGGCGTCTGGCCCGGAAGGGTGGCCGCCACCGGGGGTAGTGTGCGGGTCTCGAGACTCGCAAGGATTTCTTCATGGTTATACCATGCCAGACAGCAGAATACATCCTGCCAGCCGTAGGCGACCAGCCACTTCCCGCTCTCGAGGATGGCTCCGCCCGGAAACACCACAGCGTGCCCGCCCCGCCATTTATCCTTCGCGGCCACAATGCACGGCTCCTTCGGCCAACGCGTCACCCGGAAGGGCGGCTTGGCTTCAAAGGCGTAGAATCCGGCCACGTAGTGGCAATGCAGCGAGCTGTGAAAGAACGAGAAGTATTCATCTCCCACCCGCACCGGCGGCGTGCCGCCACGCACTTCACCCCACGCCCACGGCAGCCGCGCTCCATCAGCCGCAGGCATTCGCATCTCCTGTCCAGCTTTCCACCCGACCGTGTGCGGATTCGGATAATACACAACGCGCAGCATCTGATCATGCTCGAAGAACTGCCAGTTCTTCTCCCACCGCCGGTGCTCGGTATCGAAGATCCGGCAATCCGCCACCTCAAGCCCTTCGTCCAGCGTCGCAAGGGCCATGAAGATGTTCCCATGCCCCACGAAAGTGAACGCCACCAGCACCTTGCCCCCGGCCACGATCAGCCTCGGGTCCTCAAGCCAGTCTTCGTCCGTCAGTCGCCAGATCCGGGAAAAATCGATCTCCCTACCCCACAACAGCCTGTGGTCCTCGCTCAACTCCCCCAGCCAAAGCCGCGCCGAAAACCATCCTTTCCGCCACGCCATCAGCAGCCTCCCCCGCCAACGGGTGATCGAAGGATTGAACCCCTCATGCGGCAGATCGATGATGTATGGCACCCTCACCACCGCCGAAGAACCCGGGCCCGTGACACCCGCGTCAACACCCAAACCCTGATCTTCCATTTCAGACTTCATCGTTCACTATTCTCTTTCGTTTTATACATTCACGATTCGCCTCCGCATCTCCCAATCCCAATACCCCGCGAACCGCTCCACTTCCCTGATCACATCATCCGCCGTGATGATATCCATGCACCGCGGCAGCTCCCCCGCCACATTCAGGCAGAGACTCCCTGACTCGTCCTTGCGGTCGCCGTCTCCCAGCGACTTCACTCTTGATCGCCAGCAACCCCCGCTTTGGCAGCAGCGCAGCATCCCCACGGTATGCAAGAATCGGTGACCCGGGTACGCCTCCCAGTGCGGCGGCTCGCGACCACCCGCCACCACCACGCAGGGCCGGAGCGGCGGGCACCCCAGCGGCGTTTCCACCGCGGCGCACAGGTGCATGT
>CAZSDE010000078.1:0-8075 GCA_964605435.1 uncultured Akkermansia sp. | reverse complement strand
GCATCGTCACCGGACAGATTACCCCTGCAGCGTGATGCATCAGCATCACCAGCTCGCGTAGTGACGTCTTCCCGCGCAGGTCCAATACCCCCCGCAGCGGCGGATGATGATGCCCTGCCGCTCCGACTTGGACAAACCGCAGACGCCCCGCGAAATGATCCACCACCGCCTGATACCGCTCCGGAGCCCACCACTTGATCGTGAAATCGAGTTTACCACCCGCCACAATAATCCAGTACGGACTTGTGTCATCCGTCAGCCGATGGACCAGCGGCTCCTCCGCCTTCTCCTCCGCGCTCAGGTGGATGTCGCCCTTGAATGCCTGCGGCGTGATCGGCACACCCAAGCGCTCGCTCAAATACGCCGTGAACCCGTGCAGAAAATGCACCGGCTCTTGATTGCTCCGATGAACCAGCGGGTAGTGACAAACCAAGCGCTCCACGCCGAGGTCATCCTCGCAAAGCGGTGTAAGGTACGGATTGTTCTCCCACAGGTCTGGGCTTGGCGTGTGCACGTCCGTAATGAACCTGCCTCGGTAGCAATGGTGCAGATCCCGCACCGCAGCGGTCAGCATCAGGGTATCGCCGGGTGCCTGGTGGTTTTCTAGGATGAGTTTGCGCGGTGGACTCATAGACCCGGAGATCGGGGAACCCCGCCCGTCCCTGCGACTGCATCGTGCAGGAGAAAAGTGCGGCTGTCGCTGTTCGTAGAACGGCGGGCGGGACGCGCGGCGGCGCTCCCAATGGCATATAGCTGCGGATTGGTCTCCGGATTGCTATAGAGCTTGCAGGCGCGAAAGGGAAACCAGCGCCGGCCTCCGGTAGCGGTGAGCAGTTCCTCCAAAAACCGGTTCAGCCACTCCCGCTGCTCCCTTACAAATCCCAGCTTCTCCACAGCAGCCGCACGCTGGTCAGCACCGGCGTCCGTGCGGGCAGTTTCCTCCTGTAGATGATATTCTCGGGGCGCCAAAATGGAGAGCCGGTCCAGCATCATGCCGGGGCTTTCGGAATGCACCGGCGCATCCGCTGCCGGGGGCGGCAGCAGGGGGAGAAGGGCCGCGTCCATCGCTTCGATGGCGTCGTTCCGCAGTTGGTTGTGCCGGTCTATGGTCCGCTTCGCCTCCCTGATGCGCTCCGTCGGCAGATCGTGCCGCCGGGTCAGGTCTTCCTCGTCCCAGATCAGAAAGTTGTGCCGGTGGTTCTCCACCACCTTTGCTGGCAGGCTCTCACCATCCGCCGCAGGCGGCTGCTCGTGCCACAGCCGTGTGAGACGCTGGAGGGTGGCCGTGAACTGGCGGGTGTCCATGCGGCATGTCGCGGTTTGAGTGAGTGATTTCAGTCAAGCTGATTGGTCAATTTTTCAATTCCGCCTTATCTCTGATTATTTTCTTCGTGAATCCATTTCCCATTTTGAAGCAGTAGCTTTTTACCATCTGTGCCTATACATGAGACCATTGCGCCTTTAGCATCCAAAGAACGTATCCCTATTTGCTTTCCGTCAACAAATACAAACTTACTGCCTTTGCCTTCAGGCTCTTGCGTGCCGACAGGTAATTCGTGCACAAAGTCCCACTTTCCGTCAAGATCAAAATCATGATGATAGGTATGCTTTTTGTCTTTCTCTAGGTAAAGGATCAAGGAATCTCTGCCGGTCTGCGTATCATGTATCAGATCAATGCTTTGGTCTACTGATAATGAGGCAGATACACCCGATTTTCCATTTTTTGGTATAAATATACTGGCGGAAGGGAAGCCTTGACGCCATGAAATCGACACAGCGTCGTCTGATTTTACTGTATTGTAGTCTTCCGGCTTTTGACCAGAGGGTGAAGTTGATTTATCGGCTGCAATTGTAATAAAGGCGCACGGAACGAGGATCAGAAATAAAGATGTTTTCATATAAGTTTTTAGCTTGGGTTATTACTGGCGTAAACCTTTTTGTATTGCCTCCAGGAAACGTCGCTCAAGTTCACAGCAACTGTCGTCAAAATCATGCTTTGCGAGACAGTCTGTTAATGCACGACTGGCTTTAGAAAAGTAATCTATCAGAATAGCTTGAGGGCCTGCCTCGATGGCTCCAGTTACCTCACCCCACCCGGCTGGACCTTGCGATGATACTCCGGTCCACAATCCCTGCATCCAATTCGGCCAGCTATCAAACGGTGGCAATGGACACAGCGAGTCCGATTCGTCACTGGCAGGACTTGGCGTGGGTGTAGGTGTGGGCGTGGGTGGAGCAGTCGCAGGTGGATTAACGGCGGGAATCGGTGGAACCCCAGGAAGCGGACTTGGAATCACTGGACGGGGCGGAGACGTAGGCGATGGGAATGTAGTTGGAGGTTTATATGCCGGAGGGGCAACCAAATCCGGAATCCATACCCATCGGTATGTGTGTCCGATTGCATATCCATCACCGCTAGATCTCCACTTTCTAACTAGATTACCGGAAGCATCATAGGAAAAAGCCCACCCTCCCCCCAAGTATAGGTGGGTGCGCAGTTCGACGACTTCAATTCGCACCCATCTCATGCCCAACAAATCTATTCTTCCTGTAGAATTACCAATAAAGGTATATAGGTTCACACTGCTGGCTTCACGTAATGGATCGCGGCTCAACCAAACTCCAAGCAGCGGGCTGTAGTATCTAAACCTCATCTGATACAACCCGGTCTCAGCGTCCTGGTAATGCGCATGGAAGAGCATCGCCCAGCTCGTATCATTCGCGCCGCTGCCCCATGATGCCGTGAGGAACCGAACACCCCCGAAGGCATCGTAGGCCATGCGCTGCTGCACCGCGCCGCTGGTGTTGACCAGAGCGACGACGTTCATCGTCTCGCGCATGGTGTAGAGGTCGGTGTTGGTGGCTCCGTAGAACTGCCTCCGCGCGATGTCGTTGAGGTCGCGGATGCCGTACCAGTAGCGATTTTCGGGGTTCGTTCCGCTGTCCACGTATTCTTCGATGATTTGCCACTGGTCGCTGTAGTAGAACCGGCGAGTGGTGCCGGAGGCGGTCTTCGTGACGCGGCGAAACAGGGCGTCATAAGTGTATTCGGCGAGGATCGTGCTGCCTTCGCCGACCCTCACCAGCCGATTCCACGAATCCCACTTGAGGGTCTGCGCGATCGTCCAGTTGCCCACCGCGGGCATTGTAGTCATGTTCCCGACGGGGTCGTACTGCGGCGTGACCACGCCGGTCGGTCCGTTGATGCTGGTGATCTCGTTGACTTTGTTGAACTGCCTAGTCTGGTTCGACGCATCACTCTGAAAGCCCAGCCAGTTGCCCATGGCGTCGTAGTTCCAATCCTGATTCTGAGCCACGGGAGTGATGCCCGAAAAATTCGGATAGCTGCCGGAAAGCGTGCCTCTTTGGAACTCGCCCACCTGGTAGAGACCGTCATACTCGTACCACTGGTCTTCCGTGGTCACGCCCGCCGCGTGAGCGGCGGCATCGCGCCGCCACTGGCGGTTGCTGCTGCGGTCGTAGCGGTACTGCGCATGCACGAGAGCCGGGCTACCGTCCTTGAGCCAGGGTACGCTGATAGGGCGGCCGAAGCGGTCAAGGCCTGCGTAGTGGTCGGCAGCGGTGCCATACGAAAGGTGAGTCGCGGGAACGTTGTAGTTGATGTCCACGGGATTGCCGACGCCAAGCCACTTGTAGCTGATGATGTCCGTGCCGCCGTCTCGGATGGCGCTCACCCGACTCAATTCGTTCGCGTGCGTGCCGGTATAGATGTAATTCTGTACCGGTGCGCTGCTCTGCCCGGAGGGATACGTCATGCTGCTTCGGCGGATGGTGTTCGCCGCTCCGTTGGCATATCCATAAACGATGCTGCGCGGGGTACTGCCTTCGTGACTCTGGGTCTCCTCGATCAGCTGCCGCCAGCCGTTGTGCCGGAAGGCGACACTGTTCACCAGCGTAGGCCCAGTGCCGAAGCTTTTCGCGGAAACCACCAGCCCGCGCGCATCATAGCCCGTCGTCAGCTGCTTGATGCTCTGGTCCACCGTCGAAGATCCCCATGAGGTCACTTCATCACTGGTCTGGCGACCCAAGGCATCGATCTTGTAGGTGTGAACCAGACCGGCTTGGTCCTTCATGCTTGTGACCTGACCGGGGCGATTGTAGGTGTACGTGACAACATCGGAGTCTCCGGCACTGTCCGGGTAGGCTTTGGTGCGCACAAGCAGATTGCTGTTGAGTGCCGATCCTCCGGCGGTGGTGACGCCGTATGTCCAGATTGTTTCCTGAATCTCGATGCCGCTGGCTGTGTTGTTCCGGACCTTGAGCTTCGTGATGTTGCCGTCCGGGTTGTATTTGTATTTTGTTTTCCGGTCGATGGCGGGATGGGTGCGGCCGGGCACGCGGCCCTCCAGCGTCTCGATGAGCCGCCGGGCGGCATCCCAGGTCTGCGTGGTGACCGCCAGCATGGGATCGGTTGTCTGGAATGGCTCTCCCTTCGGATTGAAAGCCGTCAGGTTCACGAGCACGTCATCCGTGCATGCGGGAATGAGGGGACTCCTCGTCCATGCCGCATTGCCATTCGTGCCGTAATTCGCCGTGGCCACCGTGCGGCCGATCGCATCCGGATAATTGGCAACGCAGGTCACCCGTGCCTGCGGCTGAGCGGCCCCGTGATCCTTCAGCGGCCCGGTCCCCGTGGCGGTGTCGTAACGCTCCTTGCCTCTCGTGTAGCGCACATTGCCTGCAGGGTCGTAATCCACGAACCGCTCCGCCATGACGATGGACTGCGCGATGAGAGGCATGCCCGAGGTCCAGCCCGGCTGGTAGGCAGTATAGGCATTCGTCGTCCGGCCCGCCGCATCGTAGACCCTGCTCCCGAAGGCCTGACTCCCCGCCGGCCACTGCACGAGCACGCGGCCCGCCGCATCGAACCATGTGTTGTCAGTGAGGGAACTCCCGACCGCGCCAGTGGTCGCCTCGACCTCATGCCGGATGCGCCGGAACGGTCTGCCGAGGACATCAAACATGGTCTGCGACCACCCCTGTAGATTTCCGGGAGAGACACTCGTCCGGTACTCCCTTGCATCAGTGACCAGACTCCGGTTATCGTAGGTGTCGGCCTGGATCAGCTTCACTGGCATGCTCGAACCTTCGAGTTCCACGTCGATGGCGGCGCTTTCCTTCCGCTGCCTCCAGTCATAGGTCAGGACCGTGATCCGGTCGTTGGCCGCAATGTCATCAACCGGCACCGTGGCTTTCGTCAGGAGCCCGTCACCCTTGTGCACGGAATCCCCATCGTAGACGTTGACGAGAGTGGCCTTCATGTTCCCGGCGGCGGTGCCCGTCAGGTGGTTCGTGACCCGCCCGAGGGCATTGAACACGGTCTGCTCGATGGTGCCACCCGGCGTGGTGATACGGTCCACGCGGCCAGCGGGATCGTGAGCGTAGCCTGTGAGCGCGTAGTTCGTATTCCCCATGCCCTCGCCGCTGACCGGGATGAGATGGTAGAGCCGTTCCTCGATCATCCGCCCGCCCTGGCTGAACTGCCGCGACTGCCAGCGAGTCCAGCCGGACTGGGGATAGACATCGTCGGGCTGAGGAAGCCTTGTCAATTCCCATGGACTCTCGGTCGTGGCACTGAAAGAGGTTCCGTCCGGAGTCGCGGGCAGGACGAAACCGTGCTCAACCTTGACCGGACCCACGCAGTGGCAGGTGTCCAAATCCTCCGTGGATCCCGGAATGATGTATCCGGGAAAGGTGATGCGCTGGTGTTCTGGATCGCGGTAGCAGGTCCACACCGCGGTGCGGATACTGGTCAGAGTCCCCGCAAGGTCGATTTCATGCACCGGTCCCTTCTTCAGGATGGTACGCCCCTCGTCATCGAGCACGTAATCGGTGACCAGATTGAGGCCGCCGGGGTCGACCGTCATGCGCTTCACGCCTCCGGTGGCAATATTTGGCACATACGTTGTCACCACTCCATTCTCATCCGTGCTGCTGATGCGGAAGCCATAGAGGTCGAACTCATCCCGTGTCGTGGCGGCGACTCCGGTGCCGTTCTCCGCAGCCGGCACCGCAGGCAGCGTGGTGGTGCGCTCCTTGATCTGGAGCGTGCCTGCATGGAACGTGTAGGCGAAGGAGGTTTCCGCGGTGACAGTGCCGGACTCGTTCAGGAAAACGATGACCTTGTCGGGAAGCCAGATGGCCGGGGAGGCCACCGGATGCGGCTGCCAGGTGTGCCGCCGCTGGAGAATGGGAGCACCGCCGCTTCCCTTCTGCACCCACTCATCGGCGATGCCTCCGCCCTGGTCATCGGCATAGCTGAAACCCTCGATGAGCCCATCGGCGGCACGCACGGCGAACAGATTGGGAAGGTTCTCGTCGACGGTCTCGATCGCCGCCGCGGAAATCTTCCTCACCACCCGACCGCGGGAGTCGAACGCCTGACAGACTGGGTAGAAGACTTCTTCTTCGCCCTCGCAGTTCAGTCCTTCCACCTTCTTCAGCAGCAGACTCCCGCCTCGGTTGAAGTAGACCGTCTCCACGGAATACACTGTGTCCGGGACACCGCTGCGGCACAGGGTCGCGACCGTCTTGTTGGTCCACTTGCTCGGGGTCGTGCCGCTGAAGCCGCTGATGTCGTACTCCAGCGTCCACAGATTGGCCCCGCCTTCGGTGGCCAGAGTGCGCAGTCGGCTGTTGCTGTCGTATGAGTAGCGAGTGTCGGCATAGACCTTGATGGCGTCATCGCTCGCGCTGGCCGGATCCAGTCCCACGCTGGCCATCCGGTGCAGGGCCTCGTCGCCCAGAATGAAGTGGAGCAGTCCGGTATTGCCGGCATGGTAGCGGAAGAAGGTGGCGTCGGTAGCCAGCCAGGCCGCGCCCCGCTTTTCCTGCGCCTCCACCTTCTGGAGCAATCCTGAACTCCAATACGAATACACCGCACGCCGCACGGCCACCTCGCCGAGAATCAGCGTGATGCGGAACACCCGTCCGCTGGTGTCGTATTCATACTCATAGAGAACAGACGCCGTGCCGGTGCTTCCCGAGACAGAAGCCACTCGCGCGGTCGCACCGGACCCGGAATACGCCACCGTCAGGGTCTGGCCGCCGGCGCCGATGATTCCGGTTATGCGGCCGTCGAGTGCGAAAGTTTTCCTCGATCCGTCCTTCAGGGTCATCGTGTAGACAGAGCCTGACTTCACAATCGTGCTGCGAACGTAGTAGGCACCCCGCCACGTATTGGGTGCGCTTCCCGGTACGAAGACCTCCATCTGATTCGGCCCTTCGCGGAAATAGATCTCGTCTCCCGAAGCAGGAAACGTCAATCCCGCGAGATCGTGCGACTGCCAACCGGTTCCCATGCTGGGGCCGGTGGTTCCAGTGTCCACCGTGCCGGTTGGCACATTGCCGTAGGAAGCTCTGGTATCAAAAGGAACTCCGAGCCCCTGCCCGCCGATCGCGTCAACGGACGGGCTGATGGTTCCGCTGGAGAGGCGGTCGCACCCATTCAGCAGTGCGTAGTGCCCGGCTTGCCCTTCGTAGCAATCGCAGCAGCAGCAGCAGATCGGGGTGATTCCATCAGGAAAGGAACTCGAGGAAGAAGACCCGGACATGGCGATTTGATGAAGAATGCTGAAGGAAAGACCAATCTCCCGGGGACAGACTGCTCTGCAGGCGTTAGTGACATTGCAGAACTATCATCCGCTAATTCCAAGTCAAATTGTTTTGCTGTCTTTTTTGCTTTAGTAGGGAATTCCGAATGATTTTACTGGACGAGCCTGCATGACCACCCCTGCGGCAGCACCTGCAGCGGTAGCAGGCGCAGCCACAACTGTGGCGACAGCCCCCGCGGTTAGAGCTAGCCCCAATTTCGCACCCCCAGCCATGCCTTTGCGGAATCCTTCACGATACTCTGCGCTCTCGGCGTATTGCGGAGGAATCGCCCAACCAGTCAGCCCATCCGGGTCGAACTTGGACCACGGATTCTGCCTGACATAGCAGTACACATTCGGCCCGTCCACATGGCCCAGCGGATCCCGGCTGATGAACGTGCCAGTCTCCATGTCCCGGTAGCGGAACCCTTCGTTGAGCAGGCCCGTCGGGTCTTCTTCTTT
>CAZSDE010000077.1:2067-10460 GCA_964605435.1 uncultured Akkermansia sp. | reverse complement strand
ATGCGCCCTGCAGAAACACCAGCGCTCCGCAACCGGCCCGGACGCTCTTCGGGAAAGAAGAAGCTCAGGACTTTGGTCGGTCTGTCGTCTGGCACAGTCCGAGGCGTTCGATGGTTTCCCACCCCCCTTGCTTCCGCTGATGCGGATGGCAGAGCGGGAGCGAAACGGCGGCGACTGAGGCATTGCTGGAATCATGAAACGAGAAGTCTTGCGTCCGCTGCCCTGTCTGCTCGCCGCCATTGTGCCGCTACTGCCCGTGCGGGCTCAGGAATGGACGCGATTCCATGGATCAGGCGGAACTGCGGTGGCTCCCGGAATTCCAGCGAAGTTCGGCGAATCGGATTTTGCATGGAAAGCGGAACTGCCCGGGAACGGGGTTTCGTCGCCGGTCGCATGGGGTCAGCGGGTTTTTGTGACCTCCGAGACCGAATCCGGTGGCCGGGCCCTGCTGTGCTATGACCTCGCGGGAGGCAAGCTGCAGTGGAAGCTTGATGACAAGTTCGAGGCGCACGGAAAGCATCGGTTCAATAGCTTTGCGAGCAGCACACCCGTGGTCGATGCGGAGCGCGTCTACCTCACATGGACCAGCGGAGGGAATTTCCTCGCCCTCGCTGCGGATCACGAGGGCCGCAAGCTATGGCAGGTCGATCTCGGAGCGTATGCGGAAGACCATGGCAGTGGAGCCTCCCCCGTGCTGGCCGGCGGCGTGCTCGTCGTCGTCAAGGACAGCGTGGGAGCCGATGGATTCCTCGCGGGACTGAGTCCAGCAGACGGCCGGATCCTCTGGAAAGTAGCCCGCAAAAGCGACCGCACCCCGTTCTCCACACCCGTGACCTTCGAGGAATCGCCGGGCGTCTGGCGCGTGATTTTCTCGAGCAATCCGGCTGCCCTCACCTGCCTGGATCCGGCCAATGGCAAAGTGATCTGGCAGCATGACAATCCTCAGCCCGAACAGCGCCCGGTTTCGTCCCCGGTGATTGCCGATGGCGTGTGCTTTGCGACGGTCGGGCAGGGCGGCAAGGCGAATGCCGCCGTGGCCGTGCGCATCAAGGATGGATCCCTGGCATGGGAAGGCGGCAAGGGCCTTCCCTATGTGCCGACCCCTGTGAGTTCCGCAAAGCACTTCTTCCTGCTCAGCGACGGCGGCATTCTGTCGTCCGTGGAAGCCGCCACCGGCAAACAACTCTGGAGCGAACGCGTGTTCTCGGATCAGGCCTACAGTTCCCCTGTCCACACGGGCGACCGCATCGTCTGCATCAGCCGCAGCGGCAAAGTGGCCGTGGTGGCCGCCAATCCCGACTCGTTCCAGCTGCTGGGCTCCTCCGAACTGGGCGACCCCTGCGATGCCACCCCGGCCCTCGCCGGCGGACGACTGGTAATCCGCACCGCCAAGCGCCTGCTCTGCCTCACGGGCTCACGCCCGCAGCCGTAATCGGAAAAACGCACCAGCCGGTTCACGACCGGGACCGGCCCGGAGCTTTGCGCACCCCCGCCTTGCGGGCGGGCGGAAGCCAGTCCTCCATTTCGTAGACCCCGGGCTGCCGAGTAGGTTTGCGCTGCGCCGACGCCATCTGACGCGCCTGCGCAAAGAGGGCCTGGCCTTCTTCAGAATCGAGAACGGACCCGTATTGTTCCTCCAAAGCGTCGGGGTCTTCCCCTTTCTCAAGGCGGTCAACCATCTCGCGCATGGGGCCAACAAGCTCGCGGCCAGCCACGTCGGAAAGCCGCCGCATCAGCCGCCCCATCATCCGGCTGTCGGGTTCCGCATCGTCCGGACCAGAAAGAAGTTCGCTTTCAAATTCCTTCATCACCGACTCGAGCCTCTCCTCCGGAATCCCAGCAAAAGGGTCGTTCTCCGCAGCCGCATCGGCCTCACCTTCACCACGGTGGCGGCCCGTCACGCTGAAACCGCTCGGCACTTTCTCCATCTTCCACTTCGGGTTGTCCGGACACCGAGGAGTCTTGCCGGACAGGGCCATGCTGCGCGCATAAAAGGTGTAGATCCGATGATTCTGCGGGCAGTAGAATTCGTAGAACGGCATCCCAAACCATCAGCATTCCGGTCCAGTCGCCGCAAAAGGAAAATCCGCAGCCGCCTGCTTGACTTCCCGGCAACCCAAGGCAATCCATCAACGTATCTTGATTTGTCGATGCGTCACTTCAGCCGCCATCGCCACCAACGTCCATACCATACCCACCGAACCCATGAGCACCGCCACCGTATCCCGCACGATCGGGAATGACTACCACGTCGCCGACATCAGCCTCGCCGAATGGGGCCGCAAAGAGATCGAAATCGCCGAGAAGGAAATGCCAGGCCTCATGGCAATCCGTGAGCGCTACGCCAAGGACAAGCCCCTCGCCGGAGTCCGCATCACGGGATCGCTCCACATGACGATTCAGACCGCCGTGCTCATTGAGACGCTGGCCGACCTCGGAGCGACCGTCCGCTGGGCAAGCTGCAATATCTTTTCGACCCAGGACCATGCCGCCGCCGCGATCGCCGCCGCCGGACTCCCGGTCTTTGCATGGAAGGGCGAAACCCTCGAAGAATACTGGGACTGCACATGGAAGGCCATCGTCGATCAGAATGGCAAGGGCCCGCAGCTCGTGGTCGACGACGGTGGCGATGTCACCCTCCTGCTCCACAAGGGATACGAACTCGAGGAAGGCGACCGCTGGATCGATACGCCATCAGGTTCGCATGAGGAAAAAGTGATCAAGGACCTCCTCCGCAAGATCAACGCGGAAAACCCCTACATCTTCCACGAACTCGTGAAGGACTGGAAGGGCGTGAGCGAGGAAACCACCACAGGAGTACACCGCCTCTACAAGCTCGCCGAAGCCGGCAAGCTCCTCGTCCCGGCCATCAACGTGAATGACAGCGTCACGAAATCGAAGTTTGATAACCTCTACGGCTGCCGCCACTCGCTCGTCGACGGACTCAACCGCGCTCTCGACGTCATGATCTCGGGCAAGGTGGCCGTCGTCTGCGGCTACGGCGACGTCGGCAAAGGCAGCGCCCAGTCCCTCCGCGGTCAGGGTGCCCGCGTCATTGTCACCGAAATCGACCCGATCAACGCCCTCCAGGCAGCCATGGAAGGATACGAAGTCACCACGCTCGAGGACACCCTCGGCCGCGCCGACATCTACATCACCACCACCGGCAACAAGGACGTCATCACAGTCGAGCACATCGCCAAGATGAAGGATCAGGCCGTCATCGCCAACATCGGCCACTTCGACAACGAAATCCAGGTCGACAAGCTCAACACCCTCACCGATGTGAAGCGCATCAACATCAAGCCGCAGCTCGATAAATACGTCTTCCCGGACGGTCGCGAAGTCTTCATGCTGGCAGAAGGCCGTCTCGTGAATCTCGGCTGCGCCACCGGCCACCCGTCGTTCGTCATGTCGAACAGCTTCTCCAATCAGACCCTCGCTCAGCTCGACCTCTGGAGAAACCGCGAGAACTATGCCGCCGAAGGCCCCATGGTCCGCGTTCTTCCCAAGAAGCTCGACGAAGAAGTGGCTCGTCTCCACCTCGAGAAGATCGGCGTCAAGCTCACCGTCCTCACCAAGGATCAGGCGGATTACATCGGCGTCTCCGTCGATGGCCCGTACAAGCCGGAACATTACCGCTACTGAGATCCATCGGACGCCCCGGATCCACCTGCGGATCCACCAGGCCTCTCCACCAATCCAGCGGGCAGCCCCACCACACGGGCTGCCCGCTCTTTTTATTGGCGCGGAAATGACCGGCACGCCAGCCAGGCGGATCGCTTCTTCTCCACCGCCGCTTCCCAACTGCCCCGCCGCGGAATCCGGATGGATTTCCCCCGGGAATAGGCGAACACTTGCCGCCCCCTTCCCCGAGCGCTCACATGATGATCCGATCCCTTCTTTCCGCAGGTTGCCTCGCCACCCTGCTCCTGCTGCCCGCCCCGCTCTCCGCAGAGCCAGTCATCTCGGAATTCGTGGCCGACAACGAAAACGGCCTCCGTGACGAAGATGGCACCGTGCAGGATTGGATCGAGCTGCACAATCCTTCGCCGCTGCCGTTTCCTCTGGAAGGGTGGTACCTGATCGACAATGCGGCCCAGGGAACCAAATGGCGCTTCCCCGCCATTACCATGGAACCAGGAGGTTTCGTGATCGTCTTCGCCTCGGGCAAGGACCGCCGCCTTCCCGGACAACCCCTGCACACGAATTTCTCTCTCGCCAGATCAGGGGAATACCTTGGCCTGATCCAACCCGACGGCACCACCGTCGCACAGGAATTTGCCCCCGCCTTCCCGCGGCAGGACCCCGACGTTTCCTACGGTCTCATCTTCAGCCGGACCGTGCTCATTCCAGACGGAGCCAGCGCTTCCTATCTGGTTCCGGCAAGCGCGGCAGCCCTCGCTCCGAACTGGCAGACAGCTCCCGTGACCCCCACCGGCTGGACCACCGGCAAACCCCTCGGACTCGGCTTCGGCTTCAATGTCCCAGGCTTCCGCATCACCGTGCGCGCCAAGAATACCGCCACGGGCGGCCTCGACAGTCAGGCCGCCGCCGAACTCCTGCTCTCCCGCCCGTCAGGTCACCCCGACATCGCCAGCGAACTCGTCACCATCCATCCCACCTTCAATGTCCTCGGCAATGGAGGCGATGGCCACTACGGCAACAACAATCCTCTGCCCGCATGGGCTCAGGATAATTATGTCGTCCGCGCCCAGGGAACCATCACCATCCCCGTCACAGGCATCTACACCTTCGGCATCAACAGCGACGATGGCGGCAAGATCACCATCGACGGCTCCGTGGTCATGAATGACCCCACCCTCCACGGCCCGGCCGACCACCTCGGCACCGTCACCCTGACAGCCGGAAATCATACCATCGATGCCTACTTCTGGGAATATGGCGGCGGAGACGAAGGAGAACTCTACGCACGCCAGGGATTCGCGACCGCATGGGACAGTTCCTTCCGCCTCGTCGGTGACACCGCCGCAGGCGGCCTCCCGGTCTTCACAGCCCCCATCGGAACTTCCTCCACAGGCGCCGTCCGCACGAACATCGAAGGCAGCATGCGCAACATCAATGCCTCGTGCTTCGTCCGCGTTCCCTTCACCGCTGCCAGCACCGCCGGATTCAGCAGCGCCTCCCTGCTCATGCGCTACAACGACGGCTTCAAGGCATGGCTCAATGGCTCCCTCGTGGCCTCAGCCAATGATCCCGCCACAACCGCATGGAACAGCAGCGCCACCGCCAGCCGCCCAACCGATCTCTCACTCAGTACAGCCGCCTTCAACATCACCAGTGCCCTGCCAAGGCTGGTCACCGGCAGCAACCTCCTCGCCATCCACGGCATGAATGCCGGCGCAGCCGACAGCAGCTTCCTGATCGCACCGGAAATCGTCGCCGCTTCTCTCCCGACACCACTCAGCAGCGCCTTCTATAACCGCCCCACACCAGGCGGCATCAACGACATCCCCAGCAGCCTCGGCAAGGTCGCTGACACGGTCTTCTCCCCACGCCGCGGCGTCTTCCCCGACACCACCGTCACCGCCGTCCCTTTTCCAGTCACCATCACCACCTCGACCCCAGGAGCCACCATCCGCTTCACCACCGATGGCAGCGAACCCTCCCCCACCAGCGGCAACATCTACAGCGGACCCATCACCGTCAGCCAGACCACCGTCATCCGCGCCATCGCCTTCAAGCCAAACTGGGAAAGCACCAACGTCGATACCCATACCTACCTCATTCCCGACGATATCATCCGGCAGTCGCCCACCGGCGAAGCCCCCGGACCCGGCTGGCCCCCCAAAGGATCCGTCATCAATGGCCAGGTCTTCGACTACGGCATGGACCCCGATATCGTGGGCAGCACGAATCCCGACATCGGCGGGGCCGCAAAAGTCAAGGCCGCCCTCCGCGCCATTCCCAGTGTCTCGCTGACTGCCCCCCTCGCCAGCTTCTGGGACCCCGCCACCGGCATCTACGTCAACCCCGGCGGCCGCGGCCTCGCATGGGAACGGAAGGCCAGCCTGGAAATCCTCAACGACCCCGCCGGCGGTACCCAGGTCGAGTGCGGCATGCGCATCCGCGGCGGATTCTCCCGCAGCGGCGACAATCCGAAACACGCCTTCCACCTCTACTTCCGAGGCGAATACGGAGACGGTCGCCTCAATTACCCGGTCTTCGGAAGGGGGGCCGCCGATACATTCAATCAGATCGACCTGCGCACTTCACAGAATTATTCATGGTCGTTCGGCGGCGACCCCAGCAATTCCTTCCTCCGTGAGGAATTCAGCCGCGTCACCCATCTCGCCATGGGCCGACCGGAAAGCCACGTGCGCTACGTCCACCTCTACCTCAATGGCCACTACTGGGGACTCTTCGAATTCGATGAACGCACCGAAGCAGACCACTGCACCCAGTACCTCGGCGGTCTCAAGGACAATTGGGACGTGGTCAAGTGCGAGCAGTCGGAAGGATACACCACCGGCGTCACCGATGGCTACGAAGACGCATGGATCCAACTCGCCCGCCTCGCCAACCCCCTCACAGCCCCCGGCATCTACACACGGCGACCGCTTACCGCGGCGGATTACTTCAATATGCAGGGCCTCGCTCCGGACGGCAGAACCGTGAATGGTGCGCCGGTCCTGCTCGATCCAGACGCCCTCATCGATTACATGCTCGTGACGTTCTGGACGGGCAATCTCGACGGTGCCACTTCCGCCTTCCTCGGCAATGAATCAGCCAATAACTGGTTCGGTGCCCGCGACCGCACGGGCAACCGCGGCTTCCAGTTCTTCGTCCACGATTTCGAGCATTCTCTCTTCAGTGTCACGGAAGACCGGACCGGTCCATACAACCGCACGTTCTCGGATGCCTCCTCCTACGTCGAGAAAACCGAGAACCGCTACAATCCCATGTTCCTGCACGCCGACCTCCTCGACGTGGCGGAATACCGGAACCGCTGGCACAACCGCGTCCAGAAACACCTCTTCAATGGCGGTGCCTTCAGCGTCAGCGCCACCACCGCCCGCATCAATGATCTCGCCAGCACCATCGATTCCGCCATCATCGCGGAATCCGCCCGCTGGGGCGATGCGAAATCCTCCACCCCCCTCAACCGCAATCACTGGCTCGCTCAGCGCAATCTCATCCTCTCCACCTACCTCCCGGTCCGCTCGAATTATGTCATCGTAAAACTGCGGGACGATGGCCTCTTCCCTGCCCTCAACGGCATCAACTTCACTCCCCCCGGGGGCTACCTTGCAGCCACCACGCCTCTCAATCTCGCGGGCCCGCCTGGCAGCGCATGGTATTATACCCTCGACGGATCCGACCCCCGCCTGCCCTCAGGAGCCATCAACCCATCCGCCCGTATGTTCCAGCCCAGTGGATCGGTCAGCGAAACCCTCGTCGGCGATGGCTCGGCCGGACCCGGAGCCACATGGAAATACCGCGACCCCAGCATCGACCTCGGATCCAGCGACATCGTTCAGGGTCATCCGTCCTTCAGCCCGGCCAACTGGAAGCACCCCCAATTCAATGACACGGACGCCGCATGGAAGTCAGGCGATGCCGAACTGGGGGCCGGCGACGGCAACGAACGCACCGTCATCAATATCGGCGTCGGCAACCCGCGCTTCCCAGTCGTCTACTTCCGCAAGTCCTTCCAGGTAGCCGACCCCTCGAAATTCGACGCCCTCGAACTCGAAGCCCTCATCGATGACAGCGCCATCTTCTTCCTCAATGGACGCGAAGTGGCCCGGCTCAACATGCCGACCGGTCCCGCAGGCTACAGCTATTCGGGACTCAATGCCCTCAACGAAGCAGCCTTCCTCACAGTCACGGACACACGACTCGTTCCCTCCGCCCTCATCCCGGGCACCAACGTGATCTGCGTCCAGGTCCATCAGGCCAATAGCACCAGCAGCGACCTCAGCTTCGACCTCCGCCTCCGCGGCCGCCGCACCACGTTCCCAGAACCCGTCCACCTGAATCAAGGAGAACAAATCGTCGCTGCCCGCGCCTACGACCCCGCCAGCCAGTCATGGAGCGCCCTCAGCGAGGTCACCTACCTCGTCGATGCAGAACCCGCCAGCCGCTCCAACCTCGCCATCACGGAAATCCAATACCATCCCGCCAATCCCTCACCCACGGAAACCGCCGCCGGCTTCAACAACGACGCCTTCTTCGAATTCATCGAACTCATGAACGTCGGCACGAAACACGTCGACCTCATGGGCATCCGCTGGAACGAAGGGATCGACTGGGAATTCACCTCAGCCAATCCAACCCCCCGTCTCCTCGCCCCAGGCCAGCGCGTAGTTCTCGTCTCCCACGAAGCTGCCTTCCGCCTCCGCTACGGTCCCTCGGCAACCATCGCCGGC
>CAZSDE010000077.1:1166-2057 GCA_964605435.1 uncultured Akkermansia sp. | reverse complement strand
GAAATCCTCACGCTGCGCGACGCCGCCGGAGCCGTCATTCATTCGTTCGACTACGACGACTCTGCCCCATGGCCCGCAGAAGCCGATGGCTCAGGCGCTTCCCTCGTACTCATCCGCCCGGAATCCCGCCCGGACCATGCCCTGCCCGCCAACTGGCGCGCCGCCGCAGCCCCCGGAAATCCCGGCAGCACAGACGCAGTGCGCTACTCCGACTGGAAACTCGCCTACGCCCCAGGCTCAGCCGACGACGCCGACCCCGATGGCGATGGACTCCCACTCTTCGCGGAATACGCTTTCGGTGGCTCCCCCAGCGAGCCAGACACAGACCGCCTGCCCACCGCCGCCACCGCGGAATTCCCCACGGAAAATGGCCCGCGGCCATTCCAGACCATCACCGCCACCCTCCCCGCCGGACGCGATGACGCACGCATCACCCCTCAGTCATCTCTCTCCCTGATCAACTGGACCGACGACCTCATCGAAGTCAGCCGCAGCCGCACACCGGATGGATCGGAAACCATCACATGGCGCTCACCGCGTCCGTTCCCGGATGCCGGACGCGAATTCCTCCGCATCCGCCTGACGCAGCCCTGACGAACCTCCGGCATGCACAAGGCCATCGAAGCGGCCGTCGCCAGCTACGGTCCACACCACCAGGAAACCATCGCGCTGCGCGCCTCCCTCGCATCGTTTCTCAACGATGCCGGACGCCACAGCGATGCCCTCCCGCTCGTCCTCGCAAATCTCGAATCGGCACCGACCCCGGAACACGCCATGGCCGTCGCCCAGACCCTCCGCGCTCTCGGCCGCCCCGGCGACGCCCTCGACCACCTACGCCGCGCCATGACTCAGCTCGGCCATGCCACTTCCGCCGAATCCCTCGGCTACGCC
>CAZSDE010000077.1:0-1156 GCA_964605435.1 uncultured Akkermansia sp. | reverse complement strand
TGGCGATGAATCCGTACACGTGGATGTCAATGCCGCCCTCGCCGACTGCCTCCACGAATCCGGCGACGCCGCCACGGCGCGCGCATGGTGCGAACAAATGGCTGATGCCCTCAGCTCCCAGGCCACCCCCCCACTGCCCGCCCACGCCGACCTCGCCTTCCGCCACGCCACGATCCTCATGGAAGCAGGCGAAACTGCCCGCGCCGTCCTCATGCTCCGCCGCACGCTCGCCGCCGAATAAGCCGCCACCGCCCGCCGCAGCCCCATGGCCGCCACACGCCTCCCCCGCATCGCCACCCTCTTCCTCGCGCACAATCGCCCCAGCGAGGCCACCGCCATGCTCAGCCGCGCTCAACTCGTCGCCGAAGCCGCCCTTGGCCCCCACCACCCGGACTGCGCCGCCATCCGCAAGGCCCTCGCCCGACTCGCCCCGTGACTTCCGCCCCCGCGTAGCGCAGCCGCCCTCGCCCAAGAGCCAAGGCACAGAGAAACATCTCTCATGCCTCCTTCCCCGCTGCGCCGCCGCTCCTTCCTCGCTTCTCTCGCAGCGTCTTCCGTATCCGCCATCACCAGCAAGCCAACCACCCTGCGCGCCGCCGCCGTCATCGGTCACACCGGCCAAGGCCACTACGGCCACAGTCTGGAGAAAATCTTCGAGCACAGCCAAGCCATCACTCTCATCGCCGTCGCCGACCCCGACCCCGCCGGACGCAGCCGCACGGCTGCTGCCACCGGAGCGGCCCGCAGCTACGCTTCATGGCGCGATCTCCTCGCCTCGGAAAAACCCGACCTCGTCTGCGTCGCCATGCGCCACGCGGATCAGCACGCGGAAATCATCTCGGCCTGCCTCGCCGCGGCAGAGAAACACGGAAAACGCTGCGCCGTCGCCCACACCACCCGCCTCGCCCCGCTCATCCAATCCCTCAAGTTCGCTCTCCAGCAGGGCTGGGCCGGCGAACTCGTCACCATGCAGGCCTTCGGCAAACAGGACCAGCGCGCCGGAGGCGAAGACCTCATCGTTCTCGGCAGCCACCTCATGGACCTCATGCGCTGCTTCGCAGGCGATCCCCTCTGGTGCTCGGCCCGCGTCCTCACCAATGGGCGCGACATCACCAGAAACGATGCCCGCCTCGTCCGCGATGACGTCGGACCAGTC
>CAZSDE010000076.1:0-10763 GCA_964605435.1 uncultured Akkermansia sp. | reverse complement strand
TTCGACGGCGTCGCCTGGGATTCTCTGTGGTTCGACATCCATGGTCGCGAGCAGGCCGGCATCCATGACTCTGCGCTGCATGAGTTCGAGGTCGCTGTGCGACCAGACCTGGCCTTCCGCCGGGCGGAATCCGGCCTCGATGATGCGCTGAGCGCCGCGCGAGAATTCCTCGCCCACGTCGAGGCGGCGGACCCGGAACACGCCACCCGGGTCGAGGCGGTAGAGGACATCGACCTTGCTGCCTGCGGCGTCCGGCTGGAGCGAAGTTTCCACGGTCGCACCGAAATGGCCAGCCGACTGCAGGGAGGAGAGCAGCCTGGTCCGGAAGGCCTCGGCCTTCACTTCGCTGAATGGCTGGTCCGCGAGTTTCCGGGCATCGGCCTGCAGGGCGGCGCTGTTGCCGGGAAATTCACCCGTGAGCGAGACTGATCCGAAGACGGTCCGGGTGCCTTCCTTCACCACGAGAACGATTTCAGTGGATTCGCCGGGTCGACGGACAAACTCGGGTTCGTCCACGGTGGCACCAAGGAATCCCTTCGACTGGATGAGCCGCTGGACGAGGGCGGCACCGGCCCGGATTTCGCTTTCCACGAGCGGAGCATCGCGACCGAGGCGGCCGTAGCGTTCTCTGGTTGGGCGGAGGAGCATGGCGCGCATTTCCTCCTCGGTGGCTGCTTCCGTGCCGCGGAAGATGGTGCGCCCGATGCGTTCGCGTTCTCCGGGAGTCACCTGCAGCACAGCCGTGGAATTCTCGAGAGACCATGTGACTTCGGCGGCGGCATAGCCGAGGGCCAGCAATTCCTTGCGGACGAAGAAGGCGAGGTCATCGGCGAGTGGCGGGGTGGCCGCGGTATCGCTCACGAGGGTCAGCTGGAGGTCGACGACCGAGCGCAGTTCGCGCCAGACCGGGGTGACCTCGCCATCCACGCGGACAGTCAGTCCGTGGCGGGTCACGAGGCGGGAAGCTTCGGCGGGGCTTTCGGCTCCGGAGATCCAGCAGGTCCACGCCAGCAGGAGCGGGAAGATGAGGAACCGGGTCATCATCGGAAGCGGATGAGGTAGTAGAGCAATCCACGGAAGGATCCGCTCTGATTGACGGTACCGATGGCCTCGAGGTTCTTGCCGACTTCGTAGACTGCCGAAATGCTGCGGCTGCCGCCGGCATTATTAAGTGGCGAGAAGCTGAAGCTGAGCCTTGGGGCGCGGTCGCTTTCGCGTGGGGCCATGCCCTTCCGGAACATCTTGCGGTACATCTGACTGATGACGAGGAAGGCAGCGCGGTTAGCGGCCTCGCCTTGTCCACCCTGAATGCCCTCGCTGGTGCTGCCGGTGGCGAGGAGGGTCGCGATTTCGCCCTCCGAGAGTGGCGGACTGCTGCTGAAGCGGACCTTTGGATTGAGGGCTTCGCCGTAGCCCTGGACCTGTACCTGGTAGCCATTCACGAAGGAATCGCCGATCACATCGAGGGTGGGGTTGAATGGCTTATCGGCAGTGAAGAGGAGGTCGCCGCGCGAAACGGCGAGACGGCTGAATGGCAGGCGCACTCTGGCGTCCTGCAGGGAAACCTTGCCCACGAGAACCGGACGCGCTCCCGTGCCGCTGAGTTTGAGCTGGCTCACGACGCCGCCATTGAGGACGTTGCCGAGCAGGCGGATGGGATCGCGCGTGACGATATCCACGGCGAGGTTCCATTGATCGAACGGTGGCGGAAGGGCGGGAGGATCCTTTTTGCCCATGGTCACGGCCGGAGGGGCCGGCGGCAACTGGTCGGGCAGCGACAGCGGCAGGAATTCGATTTCCTTGAAGACGCGGCCCCGCACCAGTTCGATCTTCCCTGTGATGTCGGCTTTTTTGAGAGTTCCGGCACAGCGGACATCGGCATCGGCGCGCAGGGAAATGGAATCGTCGCGGAGCACGAGGGCTTCTTTGGCGCGCAGTTGCAGATTGATGACCGGGTCCGCCGGGTCCTGCCAGTCGACATTGCCCTGAGCGCCCACCGTGCCGCCAGCGAGCATGGCTCCGGCTTCCTCGATGATGACCTTTGTGCCGGCGAAGCGCAGCCGGAGTTTCACGTCGCGCGCATCGGGAACATCCGCCTTCGTAAAGGCGACCGAGGGAGCCATGGCATGGAATTCCCCGGTGACTTCCGGGCGCTGGACCGTTCCGCCCACCTTGGCGCGCAGGCCGGCTTTTCCTTCGATCTTCGTGAGCGCCGGGACGAGCGGCCGCAGGGCCGCGAGGCTGGAATCGGGCAGATTGATCTGAAAATCGAGCGGCAGCCTGCTGATGCCAGCGGGATCCCTGAGCAGGGCTTCCGGGTCGAGCGGCATGCCCCCGGAAACCGTGAGCACTTCGAGGGGAGCCTGGCGCGCATCGCCACGCAGCGAGAGCCGTCCATTGCGCAGATTGGCCTCCAGCGTGGCTGCCGCCGGCTTGAACTGGCGGGCGGCGGCCGGGCAGCTGAGACCGGCTGCGGTCAGGCGGAAGGACGCATCGGGAGAGCGCAGGGAACCACGCACGGAGAGGGAGGCATCGGCTTTTCCAACCGCTCCCGATTTCCGTCCGAGGGAGGCCATGACGGCCTTGAGATCGAGGGCCTTGACCGCAAGGCCGACATTCATGGGGCGGTCCATGGCAATGGGTCCGGCTGGTCCCTTCGTGCTGAAATCGAGCGGCACTTCGAGATTGCCCTCCACGGCTGGCAATCCCCGGTAGCGCATGGTCAGAGCCGGGATGGTGAGCCGGTCGGGAGCCATGCGGGCCGGGGCCTTCAGTTCCAGATCTCCGAATTTGGCCGACAGGATGGGAAAAGCGGCGGTTTCGCCCTCGTGCTTCGCCTGCACTTCAGCGGACAGGGCATCCTTCATGCCATCGAGGGCGAGACCATTGATCTTGACCTGACCGCCGCCCTGCACGCTCCATGGCTGCACGGTTCCCCTGCCCTGCCACTGCAGCGCCGCGGTGCCATCGCGCAGGGGTTTCTGACCGAAGGCAGCGAGCCATGCATTGAGTCCCCTAACCTGCTTGAGATCGCCATCCACCATGGCCTGGAAATCATGCGGTGCGCGCAGTCCGCCACGCCCGGTGATGGTGAGACGGTTGCGGGCATCGAGGACGACGACCCCGCGTTCGCATTCCACGAGATTGTCGTGCACACGGGCTTCGAGATCGACTGACTCCAAGGCGGCTCCCTTCCAGCGGACATTGCGCGCCACGAGAATGCTGTGGGCCTTGCTGGCGGCGAAATCCTGCCGTTTCCAGTCCGCGAGATTTCCAGCCACCGTTCCGCTTCCGGTCAGGCTGCCGCCGTCGGGGCCCGGAAGGCCGGGGCGGCCTGTGAATGTGCTCAGCCTGGCGAGGTCGGGGAGCATGGCCTTCCACTGGAGGGCGACGGCCTGCTCTTCCTTCAGTCCGAGCGTCCCGGTCATTTCCACGGCATTCCGGTTATCGAAGCCGGCCCGGCATTCGGTGAGCTTGAGTACTTCTCCTTCAGTGGTGGCCTTGGCGCGCAGCGATGCCACGGGCACGCCAGCTGCCATTAGGGTGGTTCCTTCCAGGTCGAGGCTGGCCCCGGCCAGTCGCCCGCCGTCGACCCGGAAATCGCCCTGCCCCTTGAGCTGACCACGGAAGGGAATGCGCTCCGCCATTTCCGGAGCAAACCATCCTGCGGCTTCCGGAAACTCGAAGTTCACGGCACCATCGACAGCGGCGTCGCGGAATCCAGCAGGGGATTCCGGGAGGGAACCGGAGGCCGTCGCCCGCAAGCGGTTCGTTCCCGTTGCCAGTTCGCTGATTTCCGCCTGCCACTTCCCTGCCGAAGCCGCGACGGTGGCTCCCACGCGCTCGATCACAACCCCTTCATACTGCACGGGACCACCCTGCAGCTGCCAGTTCCCTTCGAGTCCGTTGAGAGGACCGCCGAGTCCGCTGAGCGATCCATCAATTCGGTCAACCTGCCATGTCACGGGTGATTCCTGCGGCAGCCATGGGGCCAGCGACGATTCCCGCAAATCTGTGGCGGAGACCGTGGCCGAAAGAGGCGAACCATTGACTGGACCGGCCTTGACCCTTGCCTCGAGGCGACCCGATCCTTCCAGTTCGGCGCGCACGGCAGCCTCCCATGCGCCTCCGCCGGGTGGGCGCAGCGATGCCTCCACGTCGGCCGTGGCGATTCCCGGGATGCCCTTGAGCGATTCGATGGCGACGGTTTGGTCCGTGGCGCGGGTCTGGCCCTTGAGGTTCCGGAAATCAGGTAGTTTGCCACCGGGAAGCCTCAATTCGCCGAGTGCAAAGTTCCCGGCGGCATCCGGTCGCAGTTCAAGGTCCAATCCCTGCACAATCACATCGCCATCCGGAAGCCGGACCGTGGCGCTGACCCGCTCGAGAACGACCAGC
Source organism: uncultured Akkermansia sp. (assembly GCA_964605435.1). GTDB lineage: Bacteria > Verrucomicrobiota > Verrucomicrobiia > Verrucomicrobiales > V1-33 > V1-33. Next base: position 6,368 of record CAZSDE010000076.1, on the reverse strand, counting down.
GGCAGCTTGATCTGCGGAAGCGGAGCGCGTTTTCCGGGCTTTTCCTTCGCCGCTTCCGGTGCGGGTTTGCGCAGGTCCAGTTCCACCTCGGCATCGGATAAGCGGAGGGCGCTCACGGCCGAGCCCGGTCCTTCCCGGATGGCCCGCCACACGCTGTATTCGGCAGAGGCATGAGAAGCCGTCAGCTTCCGCAGAGGGCCAGCGGCTCCGCCTTCCGCCCGGACGCCCCGCAACTGCAGATCGCCCAGCACGGAGCCATCGACTTCCCACTGCAGGCCGATGCCCTGGCTTGATGCCGCTTTGCGCCCTGCAAAATCCACAAGCCAGCGCAGCAGGGGCCGATGCACCGCTGCCAGCAGCAAAGCCAGCACCAGCATCATCAGCAGGAACCACCGCAGCCACGCCCGACGCCGGGGCTTCGGCTGCGGCCCGGATTCCTGCTTCGGCAATTCAGCATTCACAAAGCGTCAGCAGATAAGGTTCGATCCTTCATGGCCGGACGCTGCCCGCCCGCGGCACGACTTCGGCATGATGAATGCGGGCTTCCCGGTCCGCGAGGTGGAGCCCCACCACGGCCGCATACAGTCCCCCGGCCACCAGCAGCCACCGCAGCAGGTGCCCGATCCTTCCACTGCCTCCAAGGAACAAGGCCACCAACGCCAGCGAAGCGAGCGCATGAAACACCCATTGGTGCTGCTGCACCCGCTGCACCTGATCTTTCCACATCCCCACTTCCATGACACTGCGTGGCACCGCCGACGGTCTCCATGCCACCACCGGAATCACCGCCAGCCCACCCAGCACCAGCAGCAGCATGCCCACCCGCCGCATCACCGGAGAACGCCCCGGCCAGCAGCCCGCCGCCAGCACCATGACACCCGTGAGCGGCCCCCAGAAAAGCAGTGGCCCGCAGAGCACATGGAGAAAATCCACATTCCCCAGCTGCCCGGCCGCCGCCCTGATTTCATCAAGCGTCACCATGGCTGCCGCAGTCATGAAAACAGATCGGGATGTTCCGCCCGCGGCGGCACCGGTGCCCCCACCTTCCGGTAGGCAGCAGGCATCGCTACCCTCCCCCGCGGCGTCCGCTTCACGAATCCCTTCATGATCAAATACGGCTCATTCACCTCCTCAAGGGTCGTCGCATCCTCGCCGACAGCCACCGCCACGCTGCTCAAGCCCACCGGACCTCCGTCGAAACGGTAAACCATGGCCTCCAGAATCCGCTTATCCATTTCATCGAGTCCGTCCGCGTCAATGTCCATGAGCCGCAGGGCCGCATCCGCCACTTCCGCCGTGACCACATTCCCTGCCCTCACCTGTGCATAGTCCCGCACATAGCGCAGCAGCATGTTGGCCACCCGCGGCGTGCCGCGCGCCCTCGCCGCAATTTCCTCGGCCCCGCCGGATTCCACTTCGATGCCCAGCAGCCCAGCCGACCTCCGGATGATGCCAGCCAACTGCCCGACACTGTAGTAATCCAGCCGGTTGCTCATGCCGAAGCGGCTGCGCAGTGGAGCCGTAAGCATCCCGCTGCGCGTGGTTGCTCCGACCATTGTGAACCTCGGCAGCGGCAGCTGAATGCTCCGCGCGCTGGGACCCTGATCAATGATGATGTCAAGCTTGTAGTCCTCCATCGCAGGATACAGGTATTCCTCAAGCTTCGGATGCAGCCGGTGAATCTCATCAATGAAGAGCACATCCCCGCGGCCCAGCTTCGTCAGGATCGCAGCAAGGTCGCCCGCCTTCTCAATCTGCGGTCCATTGCAGGTATGAATCTGCGACCCCACCGTGGCCGCAATGATGTGCGCCAGACTCGTTTTGCCAAGGCCCGGCGGACCACACAGCAGAACATGATCCAGCACATCGCCACGCTGCCGCGCCGCCTCCACCCGCATCATGAGCAGCTCCACAACCTTCTCCTGACCAGTGAATTCCTCGAATCCAGGCGGACGCAGCGACACGTCAAACGCCGACTTCGGCGCCGTGGTCGCTTCCTCGTAAAAATGATCGCCTCGCTCTGACACAGCCTGATTCTTAAGATATCCAAAGCATTTGCGCCAGTCTCTTTTGCGGACTGCGCACGCGTCCATTTCCTCAAGCGGCCGGACGCGATTTCTTCATGGAATCTTTATGGATTCGCGGACGCGGCCACGTTATTCATCGAAACAGCACGCCGGTCTCCCCCTTCCGGTTTTCACCGGACCGGCATCTCCCCAGCCATCCCCGCCATGAAATCCGTGACGTCTCTCCGTCTCTGCACTCTTGTCAGTCTGCTCGGTGCCCTTGCTTCCGCCGATGCCGCCGTGGTTGTCAATCTGGATGCCACTTCGCTTCCGCTGGGATCGCTCCCCGTCTGGGACAATCTGGTGAGCGACGATCCCGGCCGGGATTTCACGAGGAATGCAGCCGGCACAGCGGCCGTGGTCAATGCGCCGGGTGCGACGCCTGTGCGATCAGTCCTTCTCAATGGCGGGGCGAACTTCTATGTGGGACCGGAAGCGCCGGAAGGGATCGCCGGCAGCGGGCAGCGGTCGGTCGAGGCATGGGTCCTCAATCCTGCCCTCGCCGACGAGGAAACCATCATCGGCTGGGGCCGGCGAGGCGGGCCGGACGCCACGAATTTTTCCTTCAATTACGGAGCCAATGCCACCTACGGGGCGGTCGGCCACTGGGGCGGAGCCGACATGGGCTGGAATGGCAACCCGACCGCCAATCTCTGGCACCATCTCGTCTATACCTTCGATGGTTCCACGGTCCGGCTCTACGCGGATGGAACGCTGCGCAATTCCGCTCCCCGGACGCTCAACACACACTTCCGCAACCCCGCGAGCGCCCTGCTCAAGTTCGTGGTCGGCGGCCAGAACGATGCCAATGGCAACCCGGTCGTCCTGAATTCCGGCATCTACCTCGCAAAGGTCCGCGTGCACGATTCCGTGCTCTCGCCCGGCGAGATAGCGGCCAGCTATTTCTCGGAAGCCGCCAGCTTCGGCATCGCAACCCCGCCGCAGATCGCATCGTTCTCGGCTTCTCCTCCGTCCTTCCTGCCCGGACAGCCGGTCTCGCTCGGATGGAACGTCGTGACCCCGCCCAGCAAGCCGCTCACTTCCCTGACAATTTCGAACGGGATCGGGACGGTGACCGGAAACACGGGAAGCGTCACCCTTCAGCCGGAAACCACCACCACATATACGATCACAGCCGTCAATGCCGACGGCACCGCGACGGCCCAGACGACGGTGGCACCAAGGTCGCAGCCGCTCGTGCTGCGCCACCGCTGGTCGTTCAACGAACCCGCTGGTCCGGCCACCGCCAACGCTCCCATTCCCGACCGCATCGGCGATGCGGGCACAGCGTTTGTCCGTGGATCCGGGGCCACGTGGACCGGTGCCGGGCTCCGGCTTCCCGGCGGGGCATCTGCCTCGGCTCCCTACGCCGACCTTCCCAACGGAATTCTTTCGAACCGCTCGGGCGACGCCACCTTCGAAGGCTGGGCCACCATCAATGGATCCTCGAACTGGGCACGCCTCGTCGATTTCGGAAGCTCGCTCGCCAACGGCGGTGCCGAACTCCTTGCCCCTGGCGGCACCGGCAACGGCGATGAATACATCATTCTCTCCGCCCAGATCGGCGGCACCATGACACAGAACCGCTTCGAATTCCGCGAGGGCGGAGTCAGCGCCACCGCCGACGTCCCGGTCCCCTACACGGCGGGATCCGAGTTCCACTTCGCGATCGTCTACGATGCGGACGGAGGCAGCGGCGGGCTCGCCCAGATGCGCTACTTCCGCAATGGCCAGCTCCTTTCGTCCATCGATACCGGCAAACCACTCGCCAGCATCCGCGACAACAACAACTGGCTCGGTCGATCGAACTGGACCGCCGACGCCAACCTCAATGGTACCTATAACGAATTCCGCGTCTGGGACGGTGCCATGCACCAGGAAGATGTCGCCGCCAGCGTGGCCGCCGGACCGGATCCCGACCCGATTCCCACCCCCTTGCATATCGACCTCTTCGCACCGGACCGCTTCACGATCTACGAAGGAGAATCCACCACGCTGCACTGGCGCATCACGGACCCGCTCAGCAGCACCACCACATCCATCGACAAGGGAATCGGTACCGTGGCCACACCCAACGCGGGCAGTGTCACCATTTCGCCGGCCACAACCACCACCTACACCATCTCCACCAGCAACGGCGCGTCGGCACGGTCCCAGCCAGTCACGGTCACGGTGCTCCCAGCCGCACCCGTCACGGATTCGCAGTCGGTCCTCGTGCCACTCAACCAACCGCAGGCCATCACCCTGACGGCGCGCGATCCCCGCAATCTCCCGCTCACATGGCAGATCGTAAGCCAGCCGGGCAAGGGATCTCTCAGCGGCACCGCACCAAACCTCGTCTACACACCGGGCAAGGACTTCGCCGGCAGCGACGAATTCACGGTCCGCACCAGCAATGGATCGCTCGTCTCCAATCTCGCCACCGTCCGCCTCTTCATCCGCCCCGACGCTCCGGTCGCCGACAGCCAGGCGGTCGACATTCCCTCCGGCCGCCCGCGCCAGATCCGCCTCACGGCCATGGACCCGGACAACGAATCCCTCACATGGTCCATTGTGTCGCCACCATCGCATGGCTCGCTCTCGGGAACTCCCCCGCTGATCACCTACACCCCGTCCCCCGGCTACGCAGGACCCGATTCCTTCCTGTTTCAGGTAAATGACACCACGCTGGCCTCAAATGCGGCCACCGTCAGCCTCACGGTCTGCCCGCCCTCGCCTCCGCAGGCCATCACACTGTCAGCCGACCGCATCCGCACCGACGATACCCCCGGCCGCCTCATCGCCCGGCTTTCGGCTGTCGATCCCGGCTGCCGCGAAACGCATTCGTTTGCGCTCGTCGATGGCGACGGCAGCACTGACAACGCCGCATTCTCCATCGTCGGCAACCAATTGATCGCGCAGCGCAACTTCGCCAATGCTCTCGGCCAGCGCCTCTCGGTGCGCATCCGGGTGACAGATGAAACCGGTCTCTCCACCGAACGCATCTTCACCTTCACAGTCTCCCTTCCCAACCTCCACGTCCAGATCAACGAGGTCTACTACAATTCACCCAATAACCGGACGCGCGCCGAATTCATCGAACTCCACAACCCGCTCGGAGACCCCGTCAATCTGAGCGGCTGGAGATTCACCGGCGGCATCGGCTACACCTTCCCGGCAGGCACCATCATTCCGCCCGATGGCTTCCTCGTCATCGCCCAGGACCCTGCCACCGTCAAAGCCCTCTGGGGCACCGACGCCCTCGGACCATGGACGGGCGGTCTCAGCAGCGATGGCGAAATCATCGAACTAAGCACCGCAGCCGGCATCGTCGTCGACTCGGTTGATTACAGCATCCAGACGCCATGGCCGGTATCGCCCAATGGCCAGGGTCCATCCCTTGAACTCGTCCATCCTTCGCTCGACAACGACCTTGGCAGCAACTGGCGCGCGTCCACCGGCGGCCCGGCAGCGACAACTTTCGTACCGCGCGGCACCGCCGGATGGAGCTTCCGCCCGGGCCGCACCGAAGCATCCGATCCCATCGCCGCATGGACCGAAAACGGCTTCACCCAGGACAGCTCATGGCGCGCCGGCACCGCCCCCATCGGCCTCTTCAAGATCAATAGCAATACTCCTGTCGCCACGTTCCCGGAAACGGGCGTCACCCTGCGCACGCAACTGACCGCAGCCGCCACGGGACTGACCACGGACATGGCCACCTACAGCAATGCCAATGTCGAAGTCGCCAATAACTTCACGGTCAATTACCAGTCGGTCTTCTTCCGACGTTCCTTCGAAATCACCGGCACGCCCCCGGCGGCGCTCACGCTCAAAGTCATGCGCAATGACGCAGCGATCGTCTGGATCAACGGACGCGAAGTCGCCCGGTTCGGCTTCGCCGCCAATGCTCCAGCCAACCCGACTGCCAATTTCGGAGCGATCTATGAACGCGGCAATGATCCATGGAGCGAAACGGTCCTCACCAATGCGGCGGCTTACCTCGTCAGCGGCACCAACACCATTGCCATCCAGGGCTGGGCCAACGATCCCCGGCTGCGCGGCGGACCGAATGGCCAGGACGACCCCGCCCTCTACAATGTCTTCGATTTCTGCATCGATGCGGAACTGTCCACCGCTGCCTCCTTCAAGGCCACCCCTGGCTCCCGCAATTCTGTGTTCGATGCCGCCGGCGCAGGCCCAGCCATCCGCAGCGTGACCCATTCCCCGCAGCAGCCGCACTCGGGGAATCCGCTCACCGTCACCGCAAGGATCTCGGACCGTCAGGGGATCGGCAGCGCCTCCCTCCTCTATCGGATCGTC
>CAZSDE010000075.1:6946-10804 GCA_964605435.1 uncultured Akkermansia sp. | reverse complement strand
GATTGTCGACAGCGCGCAGTCGCGCCGCGAGAGCCGGGGTCTTCATTACACGCTGGATCATCCGGCGAGCGACTCCCGTTGTCTTGACGATACGGTGCTGCGGAGAGTACTGTGATGGTCATGATCACGTGTGGCATTGTGACGGTATCCGACCGGGCGGCGGCGGAGGAATACGAAGACCTTGGAGGTCCGGCGGTGAGGGCCGTGGCTGAGGAACTTGGCTGGCGGGTCCTTGCCGAGGGCGTGGTCCCCGATGAGATTGGCGCGATTCAGCAGGCGGTGCGGTCGTTCGTGGCGCAGGGCTGCGGGCTTGTGCTTACGACGGGCGGCACGGGCATCGGGCCGCGGGATGTGACCCCTGAGGCCATCCGTGGGATCATGCGGGTGGAACTGCCTGGGTTTGGCGAGGCCATGAGGATGGGCTCGTTTGCTTCGCTGCCGAATGCGATTCTGTCGCGGTCACTTGGGGCCGTGGTGGACGATGCCTTTGTGCTGGCGCTGCCGGGCAAGCCATCCGGGGCGGCGGAATGCCTGCGCATCGTGGCCGCGGCGGTGCCGCACACGGTGAAAGTGGCGCGGCGTCAGCCCGACACCTGCTGAGCGCGGTGGCGGGTGGCGGCGAAGATCAGGAAAGCAGCTCCCACGGCGATCATGAAGAGGGAATAGTACTGACCTTCCGTGAGGCCGTGGATGAAGGCGTCTGGTTCGCGGTAGTTTTCCCCGATGATGCGGAAGACCGCATAGAGAATGAAGAAGAGGCCTGTGAGCAGTCCGTGCGGGGCCTTCGGCCATTTTTCACGGATGATGAAGAGGATCAGGAAGAGTGCGAGGCCTTCGAGAGCGGCTTCGTAGAGCTGTGAGGGATGGCGCGCCGAGAGGAGCGGGCGGAGGCCCTCCGCGAAGGCATCGTTTTCGCGGGCGAGAGAAAGGATGAGGCTGCGTTCGTCCGTGGCGTCGGGCGGGGCGTGTTTCGTGAGCAGGGCCGAGAGCGCCGCGTATTTCTCCGTTGCTTCCGGGTCCGATGCCCAGCGGGTGGCTTCCTCCGGGAACTTCATGGCCCATGGGACCGTGGTCGGGCGGCCGTAGAGTTCCCCGTTCACGAAATTGGCGAGTCTTCCGAAGAAGAGGCCGACGGGAGCGGCGGTCACGAGGTTGTCGCCGAGGCTGGTCCATGAACGCTGGTGGCGGCGGGCCCACCAGAGCGTGAAGAGGAAGAGGCCGGCGATGCCGCCGTGGCTGGCCATGCCACCGCCCGTGACGTGAAAGAAGCTGAGGGGATTGCTGAAGAATTCGGAGCGGTTGTAGAGCAGCATGTAGCCGAGACGGCCGCCGATGAGGACACCGAAGAGGGCCGCATAGGTGATGAAGTCCGCGGTTTCCTCCGGTTTGAGTTCCCCGATGCCGCGGCGCGCCCAGCGCTGGAGGAGGAGCCAGCCGCAGTAGAAGCCGACCACATAGGCGATGCCGTACCAGCGGAGCTGGATGCTGTCGGTAATGCGGAGCAGAACGGGATCGAGGCGGTGCAGGTACTCTGCGAAAAGCATGCACGGGCGTTGCCATGGCGGGACCCGGAGGGCAACCCGGAATGCAGCGGCGTCATTCCTCTGCGATGCGGAAGAAGCGGCGGAACGCACCCGGCGGGTCGGCCGCGCTCGTCCATGCCGTGGAGAATCCGGATGATGCGACGCCCGTGGCGGCCGCGGTCCATGTGGCGAAATCCGTGCTGGTTTCGATGCGGTAGCGTGATTCCGGCAGGGAGTTCCATGTGACCGTGGTGCGCCGCAGCGTGCGGTCGTGCTGTACGGACGTGACTGTGAAGGGGGCTGGGCTCAGCCAGAGATTCTGACTGGTGACCATGCCGCCCTGCAGGGTGAGAGTGCGCGTGCGGGCCGGGAAGCCCGGGATTTGCACGGCGATCGTCCATGTGCCGGGAGTCAGGCCTGTGGTGCCGAAGAAGCCTGTGGCATCTGTCTTGAGCGTGATGGCTTGCCCCTGTGGACCAAGGAGGTTCACCGATGCTCCGTCGGGCCAGAGCGAGGCATCGGGGAGTCGGACAAATCCCATGAGCGGAGCGCGCGAGGGATCCGACTTCCATGGCATGGCAGGTATGGAGACCGGGGTGGGGTAGAGCGGGGAAGCACTGAAGGCAGCGGCGGCGGCGGGATCGCTGAGGGCATTGAGGAAATCCTGCCGCGGCAGGTAATTGCTCGTATAGGTGGTGTCAGTGTTCTGGCGGCGGCACCATGTGGCGTAGGAATAGAGGACCTGTCCGGCGAGGCGGCGGCCGGTGGTGGTTGATGCGGCGCGGGCGCTGCTGATCTGGCTGAGGGTGCCTTCGACGGCATTGAGGTAGTTGCCGAGTCCGGCGGCGCAGAGGCGGTTGAACTGATTGTCGCGTGCCCAGCGGGTCCATGCGATCCATTCCGAGGCGCGCGTGGCGTTGGTGTTGTCGCGGTAGACCATGGGGATGGCGAGGTCGAGGATGCCTTCCTCGAGCCATCCGCGCCAGTCCTGGAGGACGCGGCCGAAGGCATCGCGCTGCTGCCATGCGCTCACCGAGTTGCTGGCGGGAGCGGATCCGTAGGCGATGGTGGCTGCCGAGAGGCACAGAGATGGGCGGAGTTGCCATGCGTGCAGCTGGAGTTTGCGGACGAGGGCAGTGACCTGATCCCGCCGGAACTGGAGCCATGCGGGGTCGCCTGCGGCCGGGGTATCCGAGCGGCCCGTGAGGCTGCGGAAGCGCTGGAGGGCGAGCGGGTGGTATCCCCATGGATTGCTGCCCACGGAGGAACCGGAATCCGTGTAGCGGATATAATCGAGGTGAAGGCCATCGACTTGGTAGCGCGCAAGGATGTCCATGCAGACGCGGAACGTGTGGTCCTGCACGGAAGGATGGGCCGGGTCGAAGGCATAATTGGCACCGTCCCACTGGACGCCATCATTCCGCTGGGTGAGCCAGTCGCGGTGGAGATTGAACGGATGGGATGGCTGGGATGGCGAAGTGTTCTGCTGATTCCAGATATTGTAGGTGACGATCCATGCGTGCACTGCGAGTGGTTCTGGACCGCTGCGGGCCTTGGCGACGAGGTCGGCGAGCGGATCGAAGCTGGCCGAGGTGATGTCTGTGGCCCGGGGTTCGAGGCCATTGCTGAAATAGGCATCGCCCCGTTTGCGGACCTGCACAAAGAGGGCGTTGCAGTTGGCGCGTCGGGCGTCTTCCACGAGGGCGCTGACCTGGGCAGACGTTTTGATGCCCTGATTGAAGGCATCGACCCAGAAGCCGCGGAGTTCCTGAGCATGGGAGGAGGTTGCCTTGGCGAGCACTGCGGCCATGAGCAGGCAGAGTCGCCATGGGGACAGTCCGCCTGAGTTCATGGCTGTGCCGTAGCTTGGTGCGGTTCCTCCGGCAAGGGCAGGGAGATCAGCGCGGCCCGGACGGCCCGATCGTGCGGGCGCGCAGGAGCCGCCAGAATCCGTAGTCCGCATTGTCGGGAAAATCCGTGGCGCGGGCGCGGATGGCACGCCATGGGGCGAGGCGGGAACCACCGACGAGGCATTCGTTGAGGCTGTCCGGCGTGGTGACCGAGCGGACGGACGGGAAACTCGAGCGGAAGAACGACCGCATGGCTGACTGCGTGCGGCGGTGGCCCTTTCCCGTGACGAGATTTGCAGCGAAGATGCCATTGGGTTTCAGGCAGCGCTGGATGGCCGTGGCGATTTCTGGAGTGATGGGACCGGGGCGGGCGACATCGTCCGCGGTGACCCCGTAGACATCGTCGAAGATGACATCGAACTGCTGCGGGCACGAGGCGAGCCATTGGTAGGCGTCGCCGGTGATGATGCGCGTTCCGATGCGGT